>JBATHJ010000484.1:0-2239 GCA_049666625.1 Gammaproteobacteria bacterium
CGCGTACCCATGCCCACGTTTTCCAGGATAGTGCCGAACTGTCGCGTGGTGGCGTAAATTAACGGCTCGTGTTCTTTTGACAGGTTAATCACCTTGGCATAACAGCCGCCTTCGAGATTGAACACCCCGTGATCGCCCCAGCCGTGTTCATCATCACCGATCAGGCGCCGCGTCGGGTCGGCAGACAGCGTGGTTTTACCGGTGCCCGACAAACCGAAAAACACCGCGACATCACCATTTTCCGCCATGTTGGCCGAGGCGTGCATACTCATCACGCCCTGTTTCGGCAACAGGTGATTCATCACCGAAAACACCGCCTTCTTGATTTCACCCGCATAACGCGTGCCACCGACCAGGATCAGCCGGCGGCTGAAATTGATAACCACAAACGCCTCGGAATTGGTGCCGTCAATCGACGGCATGGCATGTAGTTCGGGCACATGCAGCAGGGTGAAGGTCGGCTCATCCGCCGCCAGCATGCGTCCCAGGTTTTCCGGGCGAATAAACATGTTGCGCGCAAACAGCGAATGCCAGGCGTGCTGGGTAATAATGCGCACCGGCAACTCGTAATCGGGATCGGCGCCGGCCAGGCCGTCGGTGACGAAAATTTCATCACCTTCGAGAAAATCACAGGCGCGCTGAAACAGCGAATCAAACTGCTTTGGCGTAAAGGGCTGATTTATTGCGCCCCACTCCACGTCATCGTGGGTGAGCTCGTCATCGACAATAAACTTGTCGTGCGGCGCACGTCCGGTAAAAGAACCGGTGCGCGTCACCAGCGGCCCAAGGTGCGCAAGCCGCGCCTCGCGCCGGCGCACCGCGGCTTCATACAGCTGCGGCGATGACAGGTTCCAGTGAATGCTCTCGATATATTTCAGCCCGATATCGGCAAGGCATTTTTCCAGCAAAACCGTATCACCACCGAATGACTCCAGGATGCTCATGCAGTCCTCCCATTTTATTTATCTATTCAGGGAAAAATTTACGCTTCTGCGGGCTGCGTGGCTATGACTTAAGTCCAGTGATGGTTAAAACCAGCCATGCTGGCGATGGATGGACGCCGGGTATGAATTGTGAAGAATTTACCTGGTTCAAAATGGTGCATTAGCGGCCAGGTCACTTCAATGATAAGCCTTTGATTCCGGCAACAGCATATTCGTGATCTGTCGCCGATTGTATGTAATTGATCAGGGCAGTCGAAACCACCAACTGCCCCGGTAGAATTCATATCTTAAGGAATTTGTCAAAAACAGCCCCTACGTCCCCGTAAGTATAAACAATAAATATAAATGTAAATCAAGGGCATAGCTCTGCCCCCTTTAAGGCCATTTTGATCCTAAACTCCATAGATGCTTATATGTGGTTCGCGCATTCAGCGCCTTCGCGGACAAGTATCGACTACTCGATGGAGTTTTACGATGAAAACAATTACCCGTTGTGTCCTGTTTTACCTGGCGGTCTCTTCCAATGTTCACGCGATTGTTTTAGGAAGCGTAGATGCCACTAATAAGTACTCGTCTGTGGGTTACACCCTGACCACCGCTGGCGGATTAGGCAGCGTCGTCGCCCTTGATTCAAACTGGGTGCTCACTGCCGCCCACGTGGTCGAGTCTGCGCCTGGATTAATGGTGATGGGCGATGCTGTCGCCGGCACCGAAGGCGTCTACTTTTTTTTCGATCAGGTCATCACCCACCCCAACTACATGCCGGGCGAGTTTCACGACGACCTGGCACTGATCAGGCTGTCGGATTCAGACCCGATTAAACCGCAGCCCGGTGTGATCGACGTATCGTTCGCGACCCTGTCGAACGTTGCACTTACCGGCAGCCTGCCGCTGACTGCGACGATTACCGGCTACGGCCTGACATCGATTGATGGTGACGTGGATCCGAATGCGCCGCTGGTCAGACGTTACGGCGAGGCTGCAACAGATCCCTTCGGCCCAGCCTATCCCGGCTTTGATCCCGGCTTTCCATTTGATTGCTCACTCACGATGTACCTCTGCACCTGGAGCACCACCGGCGGCGCGCCCGGCGACAGTGGCGGTGCCATGTGTCTCGATTACGGTGGTGGTGACAGTGTGGCCGGTATCAACTCGTTCATCTTCGACGAGAGTGACCTGCAAGATCCGCCCGGCGCACCCAACTGGGACGATGGCTACTGGACGGTTGCAACATCAACCGCCTATTACGAAGACTGGATCACCGGCTACGTACATAACGCAATGTTCGGCAGTGC
>JBATHJ010000485.1:0-13996 GCA_049666625.1 Gammaproteobacteria bacterium
TTTGTAGATACTTTGTTGCAGATAAATAGCAGTGCGTCGTACCGGAACATATCGAAACTCGGGATCGGTCTGCGCGCCCAGGGTACGTGCGCCCCAGGCAACAATGCCGTGCGCGGGAAATTCTCGAATCACGTTAATGCCAGTCGGATTGAGCATATCCTGCTCCTCATCAGCTAGATAAACTGACAGCCCCACTACCCCATTGAGACTTGCTTGCGTACCCGCCGGCGCTTTCCACACACCGCGCACGGCATCTGTTCGTGCATAGAGTCCCGCGATGGCGCCAGACGGTGGAATAAATAGCGGCTGCGCTGAAGCACGACGCAAAGCCTTCAGTTTTAACCAGGGAAAATACACTGCACCATAGGAACACCTGCAGTTTAGCTGTTTAATAAAGTCGCCGGCTTTTCTGGCGCTATCATCGGACAAGGCCATTTCACCAATGAAGAAACAGTCTTTTCGTTTTTGACAATACTCGGCGCCATACCGAATCATCGATGGCGTACCCACACCGGGCACTGCAACAAGATTTATATCCTCGATTGCGTCCAGCAAAGCAAAAGCCTGTTGATAGTCCCGCTCGGCAGTAACCGATCCCGTTTGAGTAATAACGCGCGCAATATAGAGACGGCCACCACCGTTAGAAAAGAACTGCTGCACACAATGGGACAGCCACTGATCTTTTAAATGATTACCATAATTGTCCTGAAACTCCAGCACGCTGGTAATAAGCAGTGCTTTATCGACAGGGCCTTTTTCCGCTACCCCGACAAATGCTGCCGTCGAGGTGCTGACACTGGTAACTGGTTTTATATCACTCGACACTTCTTCAACATACACACCAGGATACGATGTTTCCATTACCCGCCACTCCTGCTAAATACTCGGCCCGGTTTTTTTGTGCTCGAAATTGACCGGGGCCGGTTCAAACAAACTTTCTAATAGTAGTGATAACTGCGCTCTGAACCCGGTTTTCACCGATTGTTAAATTTCATTATGCCGCGCCCTGTGGGTATACAGCCGCAACACAAGCACGCCCAGCATCGACACAAACAACCACACTGAGGCCGGCAGCGGTACCGGGTTCGTAAACAGGTCAGAGCCTTCAGCCAGTGCCCAGCCGCCGCCACCGCCAAACGTATCGGCCTGCATACCGCCCAGCGATATATTGACCGTGGTCAGCGTAAGAAAGGTCAGTTGCGCACCATTGGCATTCTCAAAATTACCGAGGATGGAAGAAAAACCAGCGCCGTCGAGTCTGACATTGAAGCCCAGCGGGCCAGTGGCGTCCTGCTCGGTAAACGACTGGTTTCCAAAATTGAAAATCAACTCGTACTGGTCATTGTCGAGAAAACTGATTGCGCCGGGCGCACCGAATGCATCGTCAACCCTGAAACCGCCAGTCACTAAATCGGAACCAGTCAGGCCAAAGTGTGCACACTCGATATTTCGAATATCATCGGTACAGACACTTTCGAATTCAAAAATAACTGCCGCAAGGGCATTGACAGGCAAGAAACACAAAACACATATAAACAATCGATTCCACATGATAACCCCCCACCCGTGCGAGAACGAAAAGAGCTTGTAACCGCCTTCCCGCTGTTGAGTTAACTGCACATCGCCAGGCAATAGTGCCTTCTGAAAAATGTATCACACCTTAGAATCAAAAAATACTGGCAGATATACAATACAACAAGCTGGGTCAGAATGGGTGTCACGCAGTCCAGGTAGGGCGGGCATTGCCCGCTATAAACTGCACATTAACAGCAGCCCTGCCGTAGGGCGGTCATTGCCCGCCACAAACTGCACACCAACGGCTGGAAGTGAAAGTGCTCACGAATTTCCGTTGTCATTGACCACGACCCTCGCGCTACGTGGTCAAGATAAAAACGGCGGACAATGCCCGCCCTACATCTCTATTGCGAAGGATCTTATCTGTCACCCCAGCACTACCCCCATTTCCGTCAGCCTGAGCCACTTATACGAACGATCTATCCCCTCGGTGGTCTGAGGCTATTCGACATAACACAAAAACCACCCAGGATGACAGCCAGGCAACTGTCATCCTGATAGAAGCGAAGGATCTACGCTTCAAGATTATTCGTGCCCTGCCCCGTTTGTACCCTCACCCAACATAGGGGGTCGGCACGCGGGCTGTGGTAAAATGAAAACCCGATTTCCAGGCTGATGTTATTTTTATGAAACACGCATTATTGCTGGCGCTTATCGCGCTGCACAGCTCCCCTGCACTGGCAATCTCGTTTGAAAACGACCTGTTTAAAGATGAATACGGCGTCAGAAACTGGCAGCATCTGGCCAATTATACCGGTGGCACGCTGCTGATTTTGTTGCTGATAGTCACCATCTACCTGTTTATTGCCCGGCGCAAAGCATACAAGGCCAACAAAGAGCTAACCACCATTCGCAATGAGCTGGAAAAGCGGGTGCAGGAGCGAACCGCTACCCTGGACCAGTCCAATCAGTTGCTGCTGGAGAGCAATCGGCGGCTGGAGGACGAGGTCGCGAAGCATGTGATTACTGCCGACCAGTTGCGCTATTCCGAATCGTATATCAAAGATATTTTAACTTCGATGCCGGTGATGCTGGTGGGCCTGGATAAAGACGGCTTTGTCACCCACTGGAACAAGAAGGTTGAAGAGGCGTCTGGAATATCAGCAGAAAAAGCGCTGGGCAAAACCCTGTGGGAAGCCTATCCACAGTCGACCGTGCTGCCCGAGCATGTTCAGCAATCGATCAAACAAAACAAAATTATTCATCTCAAGCAGAGCCTGCGCAGCCTCTATCACTTCGATGTGACCATTTACCCATTGCAGGAGCAGAAGTCCGGGGTAGTGATCCTGGTCGATGACGTGACCAAGCAGGCAGCGGCTGAAAAAATGTTGATACATAATGACAAGATGTCATTTATGTGTGAGCTGGCCTCCACCATGGCGCACGACATTAACCTGCCGTTGCAGGCAATCATGATGGATTTGCGGCGTTTTCAACGGATCATAAATAGCGTGGGTGAACCGCAAAAAATCAGCGACAGTGACCAGGCGCAACAGCTCAATACCATATTCACCGGCATGTCTGCCAAGGCCGAACAGGTTGCGACCGTTATCAGAAATTTACTGGCCTTTGCCCGCAACCGCCAGGGCAAAAAGCAGATGGCCGATATTGTTGATGTGATGGAAAACACCATCGCGCTTGCCAATGAAGTCGTTTCCATTTCGGATGACCTGCCGTTTAACCAGATTACACTTGAACGCAAATACGAAAAATACCTGCCCCCGGTGCCCTGCTATGTTACCGAACTACAGCAGGTTTTCCTCAGCCTGTTTCGTCATGCCTGTCATGCACTCACGCTGAAAAAAGATACCGAGGGTTTCGAACCGACAATCAAAATTATCCTCTCCAAGAGTTATGACGATCTATGGATAAAAATCCAGCACAACGGACTGGGTCTGACATCAGAAGAGCAGATGAACTTGTTCGAACCATTTTTTACCGGCAAAACTTCAGCAGAAGATTTTGACGCCGGCCAACGTCTCTCGTTCTCGTATTACATTGTGACCGAGCAGCACGAGGGCAATATGGCGGTGACGTCTGATGTTGAACTCGGCTCTACCATTCATATTCAGTTGCCGATTAGTGTTGACGCGTTGAACACGCCGTTTTTGAATAAGCCTTGATTGATAGCGGGTAATAGCTAAGAAGTTGACTGAAGGAATTTAATTATAAACAACAATAAAAGTGGTTGAATAAAAATTCCCCCATCACCTTTTCCCCATCGTCACTTTTACCCCGTAGGGCGGGCATTGCCCGCCATAAACTCCACACCAACGGCAGGAAGTGAAACTGCACACGAATTTCCGTCGTCATTGACCACGGCCTGCGGGCTACGTGGTCAAGTTAAAACGGCGGGCAATGCCCGCCCTACATTTCTATTGCGAAGGGTCTTATGCGTCATCTCAGCGCAGGAACGACGACCCCGAAAACGTCCGCCACCATCATTCGCGCGTGTTTCTAGCGGGAGTAATTTCTCATGGAGAGACAAATTCATCGGGAATGGTTTGAATAGCTGTTGTATAGCTCGCCCGCAGGGCAAAATACAGAACGTATTCTGTAATCCACACTCCGATGACTTATGAAAATTGTGCCTTACGACGCCGATAATTTTTATAAGCAGCCAGCGCAGCCAGCCCTGCAACATTACCGCGAAGTTCAGGCTCTGTGAGCACCCGCAATGCAATATCCGCCTTCGCATAAACCGGTTTAAGCTGGCTGTTATGGAGTAACTCTTTCATGTTCAGCCGCTGTATTTTTACCGGGATAATTCTTTCCCCGTAAATCAATGCCAGAAAGCCGACATTCCTCGGTGGAAATAACCACGCAGGCCAGCCTGCGCGTTGCTGCCTTGTCTGATTCAGCAGCAGTTCTTCGAGCGCGGCCAATGCGGGGTATACGCCGTTTTCAACCACATCGGGCACAGCCTGCTCCAGGCCCTCCACTGCATTGAATACCAGCTCAAACCGGATCGATTCAGTAATGGCATTGTCCTGTTCAGAATAAAGCTGCAGCCGGGTCATGGTTTCAGGATTAAACTGAAACACCACCGACTGCACCCCCGGTGCATTCGTCGCTGCGAAACTCAGGCTGCCTTTGAGAAGATTAGATGAAGGCATGCTATTTTTTAAGAACCGGGTTCAACAGGTTCGGTCACATCTGTATCGCGCTCCCAGCCCTCATGCACCAGCGTGATAGATTGAATCGCCACTTCAGGAAAGTTCGCTTCCAGCTCAGGCAAAGCCGTATAGTCACTTACCCAGCAACGAAAAATTTTATAACTCAAGACCACCTGTCCGGCTTCATTCATCAACTCGAGGATAATATCTTTACGAAAATCAGCTAATGAAACTTCAGCACCCAGGCCTGCCCCAATATTCCAGACCTTGTTCGCCCAGGCTTCGAACGCGGTATCATGCGTCACGCCGCGCGACAGAGTGACAGGGTCGTAGTGGGTGCGCCCTGGCGACTGGCGCGATATATTTGTCTCACCGCCCTGGCGCCACTCAATGACCTCGGTATGACGTGAGAGCCCGCTTACCTCGCTGATGCCGGCCACATATCGACCATCCCATTTCACTCGAAACTTGAAGTTTTTATATGGATCGAAGCGATATGGGTTAACACTAAATTCCGCCATGACTAACTCCCTTAAAGTATGTTCAATGTAAAAATTACGCTGACGCAGTGATGAGTATTAAACCGCGCATTGATATTGACCATGCCGCCTCCCCGTTGCCCTTCCTGGTATGACATCACGAATGACCAACACTGCAGGTATCCTGATTAACGCATGCAGTCACCAGCCCGGCAGGCAAGCATGAAAAGGATATACGACTCTTTCTCTAATATCCAATGGTATTACACAGCCGTTCACACAGGTTCAATCGGCGACAGACTGATACCTGCCGAGTTTCATTATTAATTGAACCTGCACTCTGCCAGCGCTTACTCCCGCTTATGTTTTGTCCGCTTCGTTGCCTGCGCCTGCAATGGATCATCGGGCCAGTGGTGTTTGGGATAACGCCCTTTCAGATCCTTTTTCACATCATGATACGAACTTTGCCAGAAACCTGCGAGGTCCTGGGTGATCTGCACCGGGCGTTGCGCCGGTGATAACAGATGCAATAGCACGGCAATTTTGCCCTGCGCAATGCGTGGCGTATCGGCCAGGCCAAACATTTCCTGCAGGCGCACTGCCAGCACCGGTGGAAAGTGTGAATAATCCACCCGGATGCGTGAACCACTGGGCACGCTGATATGCGTTGGCACCAGCTGATCGAGTTGCTGTTGTTGCTGCCACGACAGTTGCGCCAGCAATATCGCAGACAGGTCCAGCCGTGCAAGATGCGACAGCCGCGACATGTTTGCCAGGTAAGGCTGTAACCAGTTTTCGAGCGCAACCAGCAATGCCGCTTCACTCACATCAGGCCAGCCGGGATCAAGCTGCTGGTGCATGAACTGCATGCGTGCCTGCAACGCGCGCGCGGCATCATTCCACGGCAGACACGCCAGGCCACGTAAACGAATACCTTCCAGCAGCGCAGCAAGCACTGCATCCGGATCAACGTCCTGCAAGGCTGCGTCATCGATCACCACCTCGCCTATACGTTGTTGCACGCGCGCCTGCACACAGGCCTGTCGATCATCCCACTGCACCAGCGAGTGTGGCACTATGTTATCGGCGTGATAGTGCAACAGGTGTTCGCGGTGAATACCGGCGGCGAGAAATATACGCGCTTCGCGCGCGCCATCAAGATGCGCAGCGACGATATACTCATGCGTGGATAATGCATCGCCCTCGTTCAGGATTGCACCGCGACCATTGCTCAATAAATATCGCGATGAATTATCACGGCGACGGCCGATGCGATCCGGGTAGGCCCAGGCCAGCACTACTCCCAGCAGCTGACTATCTTCGGGTGATGACTGCGCCCCCAGGCTTAACTGCTGCTGATACTGTGCAGATGCCTGCTGCGCCTGGCGCAAGGCGCTGTTGTCGATAGTACTGTTACGGCTTGTCTGATCACGGCTGGCCTGGTCACGCCCTGCCCGATCTCGCATGGCATCGACCCGCAGTTGCAGATCACTCTCACGCTCAACAGTGCCGCGAAAAATATCACGATCACTCAAAATCGCCGCAACGTCACAGGCCAGAGCACCGGCACCAATAGCTTTGGCGCGAAGCAGCATGTGCGCCAGGCGCGGATGCACGCCCCACTGTGCCATCGCCTTGCCGTGTGGCGTAATCCGACTTTCGTGATCCAGCGCGCCGAGTTGCATTAATAGATCCCGGGCCTGCGCCACGTGCGGTGCGGGCGGTGGATCGATCCAGCGCAGCGCATTTACGTCGCTGACGCCCCATTGCGCCAGTTCCAGCAACAGCGGCGCTAGATCGGCGTCGAGTATTTCCGCCGGCGTTTGCGCTAATAGATGTGCGCCCTGTTTCCACAGGCGATAACACACGCCCGCCTGCAAGCGCCCGGCGCGGCCGCAGCGTTGATCGGCACTCGCCTGCGACACCGGCAGGGTCACGAGTTGCGTCAGACCGGTGTTGGGATCAAACCGCGGCAGCCGCATCAGCCCGCTATCGATCACGATACGAATCCCTTCGATCGTCAAACTGGTTTCAGCAATGGCAGTGGCTAACACGATCTTGCGCTTGCCTTCGGGAGCTGGTTGAATCGCCGCGTCCTGTTCAGCCGCGCTGAGTTGACCAGACAGCGGTGCCAGTAAAATATCTTTGCCTGATTTCGAATCATGCAGCGCTTCCTGCAAGGCGGCCGTGACCTGGCGGATCTCGCCGGCACCGGGCAGAAACACCAGCACGCTGCCCTGTTCTTGCTGCAACACGCGCATGATGCGCTGCGCCACTTCCGCCAGGAAACCACGCCGCTCGCGCGCAAAGCTATGGCCAGGCGCCTGGTGATGAATCGCCACCGGAAAACTGCGGCCCTCGCTGGTCAACATCGGCGCATCGTGCAGCAGCGACGACACCGCCGCGCCATCGAGTGTTGCCGACATCACGATAATTTTCAAATCCTCGCGCAGGCCCTGTTGCGCATCGATACACAGGGCCAGGCCGAGATCGGAATTCAGATTACGTTCGTGAAACTCGTCGAAGATCAGCACACCATACGCTTGCAGTGTCGGATCATCCTGCAACAGCCGGGTAAGAATGCCCTCGGTCACGACTTCGATACGCGTCTTCGGACCTGTCCTGTTATCAAAGCGAACACGATAACCCACCGTCTCGCCCACACGCTCGTTCAGTGACTGCGCCATAAAACGCGCGGCCGAACGCGCCGCCAGGCGACGCGGTTCGAGCATAATGATTTTTTTATTGCCGAGCCAGGCGCAATTTTGCAACGCCAGCGGCACCCGCGTGGTTTTACCCGCACCGGGTGGCGCCTGCACAACGACGCTGGAATGTTGATTCAGCGTAGCAACAAGGCGCGGGAGAAGTTCGTCGATGGGAAGAGACATACCAGCGCATATTACCAATCAATCGGCAAGCGACGACGAATTAATGCAGCAAATATTAAATAGCAGACTACGCGTGCTGCCCCTGATGGTTTGCTGCCTGATTACAAAGTCAGGCGCAGGGCCTTCACCAGCACGCCGGGCAGTTCAAAACTTCTGTTAGATCTTCCGCCGTAGCTGCTGGCATCAAGATTTAATTCGCGTTCACGGGTCAGGCCCAGCAGGTTTGTGCCCAGCAGGTCGTACACGCTGTCATCAAAACGCATGACATCGACGGGCGCCTGGATTTCACCGTTTTCCACCCAGAAACAGGCAAACCGGGTCATGCCCGTCAACTGGCAGGCATTGCGGTCGGAAAAATTCAGATACCAGAGATTATTGATGTACAGGCCGGTGTCCAGTTCTTTCAGGATAGTCTCGACCGGCAAATCACCGGCGGCCAGGTCCAGCGCGACTGGGAACTCGGACTCGGCATTGGTCACGCTGTCGTATTCCATCGCACTGCGCGGGCTCACCAGGCAGTCCCGGTAGCGCCCGTGTTTAATGAGCTCGACCTGCGCCGGTTTTATAAAACCGCTGCTGGTGAACATCGGCGCCAGCCCGCGGGCATAATGTTCACGCAGCGATATCGACGCGTCCAGGCTGCGGCCCTGCTCGATCATCTGCAGCAGCGGGGTGGTTTTAGTACGATGACTCTTCAGGCCGAAACCGCCCCAGGACAGCAGGCCGATAATTTCATTCACCGCGGACGGCGCCAGGTAGGCGCGGTACGATCCCGGCGTTAGCGTTTTAGCCGGCCGGGATAAAATCGCCAGCTGCTGTTTGATGGTTTCAATTTTTGCAGCCAGGGTTTCCTGCTGCCACTCAAAACCGGCATAGTTGCTTTTGACCGCCTTATCTGTGGCGTGGTAACAGCTCCAGTCAAAATTAAAATTTGCACTGCTGTGCCAGTTGCGCTGCCCCATCGAATTCGCAAAACCGGCATACTGGCTGCCGTTTGCAAAAATACCGACCAGGTCCAGCTTCCCGGCCGCCTGCACCAGCTGTTCGACCGCATCGTGGCTGTCGATCACTGCATTATCATGGTGATATTCAGAATCATTAATCTCAGTCGCGAAACTCAGGTAAGGGTCTTCGGCTAAAAACCCACGTTGTTCGCGCAACGTACTCAGCGTGGCAAGCAGTTGCGCCCTGTCCAGCGCGCTGTCACCTGAAAGCTCTACCTCGGCCTCGGCATGGCGCTTGCCTTCGATGAGATCGAGCGACAGCGTGCGTTGCGCAACACTGCCCGCCTGCCTGATCCTGTTGTGGTTAAGCCGCACGAAATCTGAATCTTCGCCTTTAAACCCGAGCAATAACTGTTCATTGCCTTCAACCTGTTTAAACAGCGCATCGCCAAGCGTATAAAAATAATCCTGCATTACGCTGCGCCTCCGAACACGTCGATATTACTGAAGTGGCAGGCCGGTGATGCATGGCCCACGTAGATCGACTGGTTAGGCTCGCCCTTGCCGCAGTTGGTCACGCCCTGCACCTGAAAGCTTGTGTCATTGCCCACCGCCGCCAGGCTGCGCCAGAAGGTGGCGGATATGCCGCGGTAGTTCGGATTGCGCACCAGCCCGGTTAACTCGCCGTTCTTGATCACGCGGCCGAGCTCGCAGCCAAACTGAAACTTGTTGCGACTGTCGTCAATCGACCACGAGCGGTTGGTTTCCATGTAGACACCGTGTTCGATGTCCGCAATCATCGCCGCGAAGCTTTTATCTCCCGGCTCGACATTGAGGTTCGCCATGCGGTCGATCGGCGGGCGAAACCAGTCCGCCTGGCGCGCGTTGGCAACACCCGCCATACCCGCGCGCGCCTGCGAACTGGCACCGCCGAGCGGACGCTGCAAAATACCGTCGCGAATAATGTATTCACGTTGCGCCGGCGTGCCTTCATCATCAAAGGCATAACTGGCCAGCTGCTCGGAACGATCCGGGTCGAAGGTAACATTGAGCAGCTCCGAGCCGTATTGATAACTGCCGAACATATCCTGGGTAACAAAGCTGGTACCCGCGTAGTTACGCTCGTCACCAAGAATACGATCGAGCTCCAGCGGGTGGCCGATGCTTTCGTGAATTTGCAGCACCATCTGGCTCGGCGCCAGCACCAGGTCCATGCTGCCCTGCGGGCATTCATCAGCGCTTAACAATGCCACGGCCTGTTCCGCCAGCGTTGTCGCTGCCTGCGGGAATTCCAGCAGACTTAATTGTTCCAGCCCGCCCTGGCGGCTGCTTTGTGCACCACCGCCGGTGCGATACTGCGTTACCGGGCCCTGGTTCGCCACGGCCACCAGGCCCGGACTAATATAATGAAAACGCTGCTCGATATGCGCGCCTGCGCTGCTGATGAATAAAATATCATCGCAACGATAACCAAGGTACGCCTGCCAGTCGACAATACTGTCATGAATTTTCAGCGCCGTGTTCGCGTCCTGCAGCAGCGCCACTTTTTCATCCAGCGGGCGTGCATCCCAGGCTTGCTTCACCGGGGTTTCGTATCGCGCCGTGTGTGCCGGCCGCGGATAATCATGCGCTTTCAACAGGCCGAGGCCCGCAGACTGCCGCGCCCAGTCACTGGCCTGGCGCAGCGCATTTTTCAGTCCCGCGGGGCTCAGGTCACTGGTGGCCGCGTAGCCGCAGCCATCACCGGAAACCACGGTCAGTAAAGCGCCACGCGAAAGCTGGTTATATACCGGCTGCATCACACCCTGGCGAACACTGATCTCTTCGCGCGCCTGGTTCGTCAAGCGCAGGGTCCAGAAATCTGCGCCGGGAGCAATGCCGGTAAATTGCTTTGCGACCTGGTTGAGGTATTCGTTCATTGATTTGTCTCGTGGTTTAATTCAACAGCGTCAGGCTGGCTGCTTGTTATTATAAGTAAAAAGGTGTTAGCCGCTTTATTCGAAAGTCCGTCGTCATTGACCATGGTTTGTGCCTTATGTTTCGAAATTAAAACGGCGGGCAATGCCCGCCCTACCTTTCGATTGCGCAGGATTGTATCAGTCATCTTCATACCACACCCCAACACCGTCATCCTGAGCTGCTTTTGCAAATAAATCGTCATAGAGCTAAACAACTCAGAATGACAGTAGCTCCCGTAGGGCGGGCACTGCCCGCCAAAAACTTCGCACCCTGTATAGAAAGTAAATTAGCGGCACCTGTGATCAAACCCACTTTCCACTGGAAGTAAATTAGCGGGAATCACGCTTAACTGGCTGAGCCTCAATAACAGGTTTTCTTCCATCACTTATATCAACAAGCTCTTTGCGTCGCGATGCGACTTCCTGCCGAACGCGCAGCAGATAACCGCCCAGCGCACCACCACCAACAGCCAGTGTGAGCAAACCCAGGGTAATCAGCTGGCTGAATATCAGCAGTGAGCCTGCGGCAACAATACCAATAAACCCCGCACCCAGTTTGAAGTTGGACCTGGCGTGTGCACGGTTGGTCTGTTTGCGGATTTCTTCATGACTTTTGCGCATCAGGCTGGTCTTCTGGCGTTCAGCGTTAACGCGCAGCTTTTCACGCTCTTTTGAAAATGCATCCCTGGCGTTCGCCAGCGCATCTTTTTTTGCATGGCCGGCGATAGAGGAAAACCAGAAGGCGGTCACCAGGCCAATGATCACCGCAAGCAACAATACTGCCAGCCAAAGTTCACGGTCATCAGTTTTAATTACCGCAAGCGTCATGGCGACAGTAGCGACCTGTATGATCAGAATGCCCGAGAGAAATTTCAACATGCAGTCATATTAGCCAGTATCTACTTGATGAAGCAAGCGCGAAAAGGTGGCGGAGAGATTGAATTAAAATCAGCAGTGAAAGTGGATAAATATAAATCACACCGGCCAATTACCCACACACCACAAACTACACACCAGGTTCTGCTCCCGTAGGGCGGGCATTGTCCGCCAGATAGTTCAAACAAAATGCAGGAAGTGAAAGTACACTCGAATTTCCATCGTCATTTACCACGACCTGCGCGCCTCCTGGCGAAGGTAAAAAGGCGGGCAATGCCCGCCCTACATTTCTATCGCGGGTAATGGGCCAGAGTGATAAAAGCCCCTGAACAATCTGGGCGGTAGTACCTGGCAATACATACAGGGTTTACGGGGCATGGCACACGCCTTGTGTAATATTGAATGAACGTCCTGTCGGAAGCGAATGTATCAATCGGAATGATTGTTCAAGATTAAATCACCCCGACGCCTGTAATGCCGGTGACCAGGCCCTTTAATTTTTATTACTGGCAAATTTCACCAACGGGCCAATCGTAAGCCCCTGTACAATAATCGAAAACGCCACCACGATATACGTCACCGTAAGCAGAACATCGCGCACCTCACCGGGTGCCAGCGACAGCGCCAATGCCACAGAAATACCGCCACGCAAACCGCCCCAGGTCATTATCGACACAGCCATCGGGCTAAACTCGCGGTGGCGACGCATAATACTGACAGGTACCCAGACAGCGACCAGCCGGGCAAGAAGAATTAACGGTATCATCACTAAACCCGCCCATAGATAAGACTGCTGATAGCTGAGCACCAGCACTTCCATACCGATCAACACAAATAAAACCGCGTTTAAAATTTCATCCACCAATAACCAGAAGTTATCCAGGTGGTGACGGGTTTTATCAGACATCGCAAATGACCGTCCGTGATTTCCGATCAGTAAACCAGCGACAACAATCGCAATCGGTGCAGAAATATGCAACCACTCAGCCAGTGCATAACCCCCCATCGTTATCGCCAGCGTGATGAGCACTTCCACCGTATAGTCGTCTACCTGCTTCAACATCCAGTAAGCAAGGCTGCCTATGGCTAGCCCAAAAACCACACCGCCGAGTACTTCCTGGGCAAATAAACCAGCAATCGATAACACCGTAACATCGCTCTCACCCGTTGCAACACTCAATAGCACCAGAAACACAACCACAGCAACCCCATCATTAAACAACGATTCGCCCGCAATCTTGGTTTCCAGGGTTTTAGGTGCGCCCGCCTGTTTAAGAATACCCAGCACCGCGATAGGATCAGTCGGCGAGATTAAGGCGCCAAATAAAAGACAATAGATCAACGGCACCTCAATACCTGATAAAGCAAAGATCCAGTACGCCATATAACCAATCATAAACGTAGCGCTCAACACACCTGCCGTCGCCAGAATAGTGATTACCCAACGTTGTTTAGCAAGGTCGTCCAGGTTGACATGCAGCGCACCAGCAAACAGCAATAAACTCAACATGCCATGCAACAAGGTCTCGTCAAAATCGATCGAGGCAAGCAAAACGGCGACATCCTCGCGCAAGCCTGATGAAAACGGCCCAAGCAATAACAGGGCCAGCGATGCGAGCATGGCAATCAGCATCAAACCAATAGCCGTGGGTAATTTTAGAAAACGGTAATTGATAAAACTGAAAACAGCAGAAAGAGAAATTAAAATGGAAAGTATGTGAAATAGTTTCATAAATAAAATGACTGCAGAATAAGTGTGGTCTCAGTTTAATGGTAATGGTGACTAATGAGAATTATTAGTATTTGTCACCACCCCCCTGTAATTTTTAAACAGGCGAGGCTCACCCCGCCCCCCTAATGTTCATGGTTTTTATAGTTGAGACATATCAAAATATCGAAGCACTATTCATGTTATTTTTTATACGTTACTAAAACATAACGTTATGTATAATTTACGTGATTGTGCTTTTTGATGATGGCTTAAATGCATACAACTATCGACAATGATGAAACAGGTCAGTCGGCAGCGCCAGATCGGCTGGAACCCAGCAATGGTATCCGCATCGGCCGGGAACTCATCATGGCAACAGCGCCTTTTGCGGTCGAGGATGTGGCGAAAAGCTGGTGGCTTGTCGCTTCGACATTTGGCCTGATGATCGC
>JBATHJ010000486.1:0-3659 GCA_049666625.1 Gammaproteobacteria bacterium
ATGCAAATGTTCGCCCAGTAATAATTGCTTTTTTCCTGATCTTGATATGTCCATCTGTCCATGCTGAGCTGCTGCTGACATCGCCACCACGTGAAAATGCGGCTACCGGGCAAAAGCAATATGCACCGCTGGCCGCCATGTTGTCCGAAGTGCTGGGCGAAAAAGTGACATATCAACAACCCAAAGGCTGGTTGTTTTACCAGCGAGATATACGTGCGGATACATACGATATTATTTTCGACGGGCCGCATTTTATTTCCTGGCGCATACATCAGTTTGGGCATGTGCCGGTTGCAAAGCTGCCGGGAAAGCTCGGCTTTATCGTGGTTGCCAGTAAAGCCAGCAAGGATGTGAATAGTCTTGATGACCTGGTCAATGTCCCGGTTTGCGGTATCGCGCCGCCCAACCTGTCAACCCTGACAGTGCTTGCCCAGTACAGTAACCCGGTGCGTCAGCCGCGATTGATAACGCCCAAAGGCGGAATGGCCGGTGTCTACAAGGCTTTCAAGAGTGGCAAATGCAAGGCCGCCATATTGCGCGACAAGTTCTTTGAAAAAAAAGTACCAGAACAGGAACGTGAAAATTTGAAAGTGGTGTACCAGAGCGTCCCGGCTGCCAACCAGGGAATCACCGTGAGCAGCAGGGTAAGCGCAGAACAACGTAAACTTATTGCCGCAGCTTTGACAGAAGTGAACGCAGCCACTGAGCCTACCTTGAAACGCTTCGCACCCAAAGCCGAAAAAATGATTCCCGCGACTGCAGACGATTATGCGGAATACTACAAATTACTCACCGGGGTGATTTTTGGCTGGGAGATTACAAATCCAGACTTTGTAAATGCAGAAAAATAAATCTGCACCCAGTTTGAATTCCGGCTGTGACTAGTTATTCGCTTCCGATTCTGCAGAAAGTACCTTGAGTTCTTCCTCAACACCGGCCGCGTGGGTCAGTTCGGCCACATTGTCCTTGGCAAAAAAGCCGTTGAAATCTCCAAAGCGTTGCACGTATTCGATTATCAATGACGAATGTTCCGAGGCGCTGGAGAAAATCTGCTTGAGGCCTTCTTCCTTGGAGCCGATAACATCGAGCAGAAAATCTTTGCCTTGTGAAGCGACCTGGTTTACAACCATGGAGATGTTATCCATGCCGTTGGTTTCACCATCGCGCACCGCCATGGCAATGTGGTGCAGGCGCGGGCCGTAGTTGCGCACAAAGGTTTCGGTGGGTGAAGGTAGTTTGACCAGATGATTAACAAAGTAGGGCGTATTGTTCGCGGTGAATACTTTCGCCGGGCTCATTTGCTCACTGGAATGATGCACACTCTTGGTCACATTGGTTGATGAGTTCTGGTCCTTGATATCATAAGAGCCCCAGTAGTAATAACTCGATAAAGATAGCCACTCGAGAATCGCAACTTCGCGATTCTGGCTATAGATTCGCGTTGCCAGGTGATCGATTGGCAGAATCAGGTCATCAATCTGCAATTTTTTCTGAAGTTCCTTGGCAGCATAATACGCATCCTGCACATCACTGAATATATGGCTGACGCCGAGCGAGTACACACGCAACTGCTCGGGCGAGCGTTCCATGTAGCCGACGATGTTGTGGGTGTACGGCGAAGGTTTGCTGATCGCGAGGTTGCCGGGCAGTTCCAGTTTGCGAACCTGGTCCTGGTTAAAGAAACGGAAATCGCGTTCCTGCTGATGCTGTACCACGCCATGCAGGTCGCTGACCCGAAGGATTTCACCCATGTAGCGGCTGTTGGGTTTATGCGCGCCGATCGGGTAGATCTCGTTGAGGCTGCGGAAAATTCCCTGGGTACTGGCGTGCTTGACTTCGCGAACGATGAAGTCCGGCGAATTCATGTCGATCCGCAGGATATGCGTCCAGTGGCTTTCACTTTCCAGTGTGACCAGGTAATGATAGGGCGTCATCAACGCCAGTTCTGCGATGTAGCGAATAGAATGACCGGGATCGACGGTAATCATCAGCGCATCGATCTCATGGATCATGTCAGACAAACCGCTCGAGTCTCTCTCCTCGAGTAATTTAACCAGGTACTGTTCAAAAAAATCGGAGTTCTGCTTATCTCCGTTGCGTGCAAATGATAGTGAATACAAGGTGTAGATCTCGCGTCAATTGAGAATAAATATGTGCCTCAAATCAGTAAGACTGATCCAGGGGGTTGTTCATCTGCTGTGCCTGTGCCACGCCTAATTCGACTTGTTCAGTCTGCTTGCAGGCTTCGTACGGGGGCAGTTCATAGAATACCATGTTGATGCCATTGTTCCATGCTTCTCGCACTTTGATTAGATAGGGATCAGACTCGGTGAAACTGCAGCGGCTTCGCAGCTTGAATGTATCTTTCTGATAGATGGCAACTTCAAACGGTGGGCCCACGGTGATGTTTGAGCGCGTGGTTGCATCCAGTGATACCAGCGAGAGGCAGGCGCCATCTTTCAGGGAAAGTTGCGGGTGCGAGATTCTATCCAGCGCAGGTTTACCGTATTTGCTCTCGCCAATCTGCAGGTAAGGTGTCTGCGGCGATGAGGTTATGTAGTTGCCCTGTGGATAGATCAGGATTAGCGAATGCGGTTTGCCGGAAATCTGGCCGCCGATCATCAGCGTGGTCTCGCCGCTGACGCCGGACTGGCTAAACGCCATGCTGTGTTCCTGTTGTACCTGCTGGCTGATCTTGCCAACATACTCTGCCGCCTCGAACATGTATTTCACGTTTACCAGGCTTGGCGCCCCGGTGGGGTAGTCGATATCGCGCTGAATGTGGTTGATGACTTCCTGTGTTGTTGCCAGGTTGCCCGCAGACATGACGACAAACAGCCGGTCAGGTGCGGGTGTAAAAACATGCATCTTGCTGTAGCTGGTCACATAATCCACACCCGCATTGGTCCGCGAATCAGAGGCGAATACCAGTCCCTTATCAAGGCTAAGCCCTACACAATACGTCATAAGCGGGTCCACATTAGTTGTTGGTTAAATAAGCGCATAGTATGTGCCAAATACAGCTATCTTTAAAGACCCGGATGCGGCTGCACGCCAAAGAGTAGCACCCTGCCAGCGGCTTTCAGCTTACAGTGCATTCGGCAAAAAATACTGCTTTTCCAGTGCCTTGTGGAAGCGGATGATGCCCAGCTGGAGATCGTCGATATAGGTATGCAGCGCCGCCTGTCCGATTTTTTCCAGGTTCTGATTCATCCGCTTGCGATCGAGTGCGCGCAGTGACTTCAGCGGCAGGCCGTGATTTGCCAGCGTGCCCACGCTTTCTTCCACCGCCATGATGCAATGCGCAAACGCGCGCGGGAACTCGGTGTCGTGAAACAGCAAATCCAGCACCGGCCCACGGCTCACCCGTACCTGGGATTTGCGGCGATAGACCGAGTAGGCCGACAGCGATTTCAGAATACTGATCCATTGCGCACTCTCCAGGCTGCGTGATTCGTACATTTCCTCGGCGTCGGGCAGCAGGTCTTTGGATTGTACGTCGACAATACGCGTAGTCATTTCGGCGCGTTCGATGTTTCTGCCGATGCGCAAAAACTGCCAGGCTTCGTCACGATACATGATCGATGCAAGCAGGCCATTGATCAGCTGTGAACCGGTAATTATTCCGTCGAGATAATCATCCCGGCCGCGCTTGGTCA
>JBATHJ010000487.1:0-2244 GCA_049666625.1 Gammaproteobacteria bacterium
CCTGGCGCGGTAACCACCGCGCACCGTCACGATGACGATGACGAAGTGTTATCCGCGGTTTATTATGTGAGCGTGCCGGATGACGCCGGCAACCTGGTGCTGCATCAGCCCGGTGGAGATATAACGATTACCCCTGAAGCCGGCATGTTCGTATTTTTCGCGCCCGATGCGGTACACGAAGTCACTGAAAACAAAAGCACTGAAGCCCGCCTGTCTATCGGCATCAACATTGGTCCCGTGCATGAAGACGACTGAAAAAAAACGCTGCAGCTGGTGCCAGGGCAGCGAGCTTGAAATCGCTTACCACGATAATGAATGGGGCACACCGCTGCACGATGACCAGCAGCTGTTTGAATTTCTCACCCTGGAGGGCGCACAGGCCGGGCTCAGCTGGGTGACGATACTGAAAAAACGCGATAACTACCGCGAAGCGTTCGATCATTTTGAAATCGAGCGCGTGGCGAAGTATACAAAACGCAAAATCGAATCGCTGATGAACAATCCCGGCATCGTTCGCAACCGCCTGAAAATCGAATCAACAGTCTCGAATGCAAAAATCGCGCTTGAAGTGCAAAGCGAATGCGGCAGCCTGGATACATACCTGTGGCAGTTTGTCGAGGGCAAACCGCGGATTAATCGCTGGAAAAATCATCGCCAGGTGCCCGCCACCTCCGAACAGTCCGATGCCATGAGCAAGGCATTGAAAAAGCGCGGCTTTCGTTTTGTCGGCAGCACCATCTGTTATGCCTTTATGCAGGCCACCGGCATGGTCAACGACCATACTGCCAACTGCTTCCGGTACCCGCGAAAAAGCCGTTGATAGCTGTGTTAAATCATTCGGCAGGGATTAACATCACAGGCCGCTGATGTACAATAGCCGCCATCGCATACTGGACCGGGTGACACCCATTAGCATTGCATACACCGGCCAGACCTTTCGCACACTCCCACGCACAGGGCTTTGTTTATGATCCAGTTCAAGGCGAATTACAGCCGACAGGTGTTGTTTCAGTTTCTGGTGCTGTCGCTGTTACTGGCATTGCTTCTGCTGATTAATATCGATTTTATCCGCGACATTTATTTCAAGAACCAGGCCACCAATACCGGCTTCATCGTCAATGGCAGTATTCTCGTGCTGTTTGCACTCGGCATGTTCCGCATCATCGGGCTGTTGCTGAAATACAGCCTGGAAGAAAGTTCGCTCGCCCGCTTTCTGCTCAATGTTGAAAAAGACGAACCCCGTCCAACCGACAAGATCAGCAAGAAATCATTGATCTACGGGCGCTATACCGCGGTACTGGAAATCAGCAAGCACAATGTGGCGGTCAATCACAGCGCGCTGGCTTCAACCCTGATGGCGACCGAGAGCACGCGCCTGAGCCTGCCCCGGTTCATCAGCAACATCCTGATTCTGGTTGGCGTGTTCGGCACCATTGTATCGCTGTCGATCGCCCTGCTCGGCGCTTCCAGCATTATCGAAAGCGCGGACGGTATCGGCGGCATGGGTATCGTGATTCACGGCATGTCGACAGCGCTGTCCACTACCACCACGGCGATCGTGTGTTACCTGTTTTTTGGTTATTTCTACCTCAAGCTGACCGATGCCCAGACCCAGTTGCTCAGCGGCATCGAACAGGCCACCAGCCTGTTCATTATGCCGCGCTTTACCTACCAGACTGACAGCATGTTGCACGAAGTCGGCAACCTGGTGAAAGCCCTGCGCACCGCCGCCGAAAGCATGTCGAAAACCCAGCTCGACTACCTTGAAGCCGGGCGCAACCTGAATGCCATTACCAGCGGCTATAGCGACCGCCTGAGTCAGCTGAGCACGGACATCGAGCAGATCAAGCAACTGCTGCGTGACGGCTTCCGCCTGAGGGACTAATACCGTGCACGATGAATTTATCGACCTAAGGCGTGCCAACCTCAGCAGTGACAGCTTCTGGCCATCGTTTACCGATATCATGACCGTGGTGGTGATGATATTCCTGATCACCTCTTCGTTATTGATGGTGCGTAACTGGGAGCTCATCGAACAGCTGCGCAAAAGCATGATGGCCGAAGAAATCGCCACGCAGCAGATACTGAATACCTCCGAAGAAAATGCCACGCTGGAAGAACAGCTGGCGCAGGCACAGCATGAAATTTCGATGCTACGGATGCAGATGATGCACGCCAGCGAACAGAATTCGCGGCTCGCCAACATCCTGGAAGACAAGGAAAAACAGGTGATCGTGGTACTGT
>JBATHJ010000488.1:0-1696 GCA_049666625.1 Gammaproteobacteria bacterium
CCCTACGGGCCATGCTTTGCATGTTCAATTACAAACACCATCCATGGCGTTTGCCCCGCTGGGGCCAGCTATTAGGCAGCTGTTCAAATTCATTCCATATGAATTTGTCGTTCCTGACGATTTAGTCTTCCTCGCAAAAAACGCTCATCAGAATGACAGGACATATGTAAACCAGTCCTGCTTACCAGTACCGAACCCGGCCCACATCAAGATGCACAAAGTCAGAACGGGAGTAATACCCGACTCCGCCGGCTTTCAGTGCAATAGCCGCCTTGCGTAACTCGCGGGTGTCAAACCCCGGCAGGCGAATATCAATTGCCTGGCCCAGCATGTGATAACTGGTTTTGGCGACACCTGAGCTTTTTTTGGCCAGCATGTTATTGGTTGCCGGTGACCTGTAACCCGAAATCACGTGAATCTCACCCGGGTGTTCAACGCGGGTCTGCAACTGGTGCAGCAGATCGAGCAATTTCGGGTCGATGGCATTTGCCTTGCCGCTGCGGTGGTCCCTGAGCAACCAGCTGATTTCTTCGACACCATCATCAAGATAGTTTCCTTCAGACCAGAAGGTGGCAGAGAGTTTTTCACCGGTATGGGTGTTGTAAAAACACAGCTCACGGTCGCGCCCAGGGGTGGTAACTGCCGGTGCGGTAACTGCCGAGGCTGACGCGAACGCACCGGGCGCAGCGAAACACATCGCCAGGCCTGCGGCAGATTGCAGGAATCCCCTGCGAGAAAGCGCTATGTGGTTATTAAATATGGATTTTTCGGACATCGTGGTTACAACAAAGACGAGCTACAGAGTTTTAATTTTAGACGGTTTTTGAAAGAATTTCACAGCACGCGCCGATTCACTCAATTAATTGTCGAAAAGTGCATTCAGGCGGGCATCGCGATTATATATATCGCGCCTGAAATTCATGCTGCCATCCTGGGCGACCCAGGCGGTCCAGTACACCAGGTAAATCGGGACTGACACAGGCAGACTGATGCTCTGGTTGGTGCCGAGGTGGATATTTGCCAGCACGTCTTCCTCTGCCTGCTGGCTGCCATCATTCAATAAATAGGCCGCGAGCTGAACCGGGTCCTTCACCCGGATGCAGCCTGAGCTGAAGGTGCGAACCAGCCGATCGAACAGGTGTTTGTCCGGAGTGCCGTGCAGGTAGATTTCATACGGATTGGAGAACAGGAATTTAATTCTGCCCAGTGCATTTTTCGGGCCCTTGTCCTGGCGCAACCAGTAAGGAAAGTTTTCTTTGTCCAGCGTGCGCCAGTCCACAGTTTTCGGATTGACCACGCGCGCATTTTCTCCCCAGCCGCGAAACACCTTGATGGATTTTTTGGCAAAAAAGTCAGGATCACGAATTTGTCGCGGAACAAAATCCTTTAGCGCAAGGTTTGTCGGGATGACCCAGTAGGGATTGTATTCCATCACGCTGACCCATCCTGAAAAACTCGGAGTAGAGCGGTAAGCCTTGCCAATGATGACAGGCATGTCCAGCACCGTGAATCCATTCTTCATTATGTAAAGTTCAAACCCGGTCATGTTGACTACCAGGTAGCGCTTGCCGAGATAACGCGGCATCCAGCGCCAGCGTTCCATGTTAATGCGAATCTGCCTGATCTTGTCGTTGACCGGAATGTTTAATGACGTACGCGTTTGAGGACCAACGCGTCCGTCTGCAGTCAGGCCATG
>JBATHJ010000489.1:0-7215 GCA_049666625.1 Gammaproteobacteria bacterium
AGTTATCTCAAAGGCCAGTGGCAGGAAATGTATAACAAGAGTTACGGCATGGGCGAAGAGGGCAACTCGATCGGTGGTTTTGTATTCGAATGGCGCGATGAGTGGTGGAAATACAAACAGACCGAAAACCTCGATATCCAAGATCGAAATGCTTCATGGTCAAATGGCGGTTACCGTTTTGACTATGTGGAAGGCCAGAACAACATGAACGAAGAATGGTTTGGTATTACCCGCATTGGTGATATGGATGCAGATGGCGTGTACATATCTGAACCGCGCATGGCTTACGATGTGCTTACGGAGATCTGGAGCCTCGATCCCTATGCCGATAAAAAATCTGCGCTGAATACTGAACTAAAAAATGTTGACATGGACCTGCTCGCGCTGAAAAGCGACATTCGCACGCTGAAGAATTCCAAACAGAAATCTGACGCATTCACCATGACAGGTGGAAGTTTTCGAGCCGAGTATCTTGCCAAAGGACTGGATAACGAGGTCAACGAAGATGGTGAAACAGGTCTCAGGTTTGAGGATGGCCAGATGATGTTTCTCGATTTTGCGTTTCAACCGAGCAAACAATTACGCGGTGATTTCACCATCAATGTCCTGGCAAACGTGGCGGAAAGTGATTTTGAGTTTCGCTATGGCGACAGGGGATTGCCCACAACATTTCAGTCGACGTTTACCAACGAGGCCGGCTTCGTAACAACCAGAGATGAAAAATTTGAAGGCCGAGAACGCGTGGAGATCTATGATTTCCAGGCAACATATGAAACTACCGGTTACGATCTAAATAGTTTTTACCATGTGCCACGTTACCACTGGGGTTACGAAGGCGATTTTTATGGCTTGCTTAGAGAGACCACTGACCTGACAGGCGAGAATGGCCAGGATATCTGGAATGCCAAGGCACCTTCTGGTGTCGAATATGTCGGCAAACAATCGACGGAAGGCCTGAAGATAGTATTAGGCCCCGAGGTTTACTGGGGCGCCAACCCCAAGGCCATACTGAAATATGAATTTGATCTGGGCAATGTCAAATATGCCTTCTTGCACGCCGATGATATTGCACGAAGAGATGACTCTTCATCAGCCACTGAGGCAACTTCGCGCCAGTCCAGTCAAACCACGCTCTATGCAAAGACTGATTTGACCAAGGGTGTCACCATGGAGCTCGGCGGCATCGTCTCCAGCACGGAACGAATCGATGATGAATACGACCGGGTCGAGAATGGCAACGTCGTTATCGACCAGATTGAAGCTAAAGATACTCTGGGCTTCAAGGCAAAAATGACATTTGACGTTTTTGGCGCCTCCCGCGCCTATGCAGCAGTTAATTACGCAGGCCTGGTGGCCGATGGCGGCGACCCGCTAAGAGAGTTTGGCACCGAGTTACCGTACTCTGCACTGGGTAACAAGAAAGAAGCTGAAGTCGGTATCCTGATTAACCTCGATCCATTCACCATTTTCCCGCGGCTTTTATACCGCGAGAACCTGGTGGATGCTAACCCGTTTATAGCACCTGGTATATCAGGCACAACATTGAGCCCCGGTATCTCCCCACGTAATCGCGACGATGATCCGTTTGCAGTACTGGACAACAGGGAAGCGCGCTCGGCAGAAATATATCTAACCTATGACCCGACCCCGGCAACGTCCTTCTATGCCTGGGACAATGATTTACGTGAGGATGCAGACTTTGCCTTCAATGTCGGTGTGACTGCAACAGAATATCCAACACCCACTGATTCAGAACTGTTCTTCTTTGAAGAAGGCGGCACAAATGCGGCATTTGGACAGGGCCTGCCGAAAGAAAATGTCTGGCTGTTAAAAAGCAAGCTGGTATTTAACCCGAGCACCAATCTTAAAATTATTGCAAACCTTGAAGGCGGCAAACAGCAACCCACAGGCGATCCCACGGGTGGCTTTACAGAATATACCAGTGTCAAAGGCAAGATCATTATTGACAGTAAACATATCATATCCGCCTACGTGAAAAAGGACGCATGGGGCCCGTATGATTTTGAACGACAATTCAACCTGGTCTATCCCTACCAGTACAAACTGGATTATTCGATGTTGCTCGACCAGCTCAAGAGCGAACTCAATTCGAGTAAATTCGGCGTCAAGGCCTTATACAGAACGCTCGATGACCGCTCCGACAATGCGTATTACCAGGACGGAAAAAATGACTATATGTTCGAAATCCAGGCATACATCAGGCTTAACTTTTAAGCCGGTGCATTCAAGGTCGAGGTGAAAATCATGAATATTTCATTCAACACACATGCAACAACGCTGGTATCAAGCTGCCGGCGATTGCTGATGATCTGCGGCCTGATGATTTTGATAACGGCCTGTGGCGAGGTCGACGTTGGTGACGGCACAGTGGTCAACAGCATTCCGTTACCGCTGGATTCTGATCTCACGCTGTATTGCGAAGATGCTGGCATTGCGACAGAAAGATGTGTACTCGATGACCCTGCAAACCCGTATGCCAGGATAGGCGTCAATGCTGAGTATGATGATGATAATGATGAAACGACAACCAATAAGATCATCAAGTTTGACCTGGATGGAGATGCGCCATCAGCCAAAGCACGGTTTTATCTCTGGGCAACCGCCCAGGCCCAAAGCCCGCGAGGTGAAAACCAGTATTACACTGCAGTAGCACTGCACACATTATTCACCGAGACTGGCAACCTGTTAATGAGAGAACAGGCAAGAAGGGCATACCGCTCGGTGCTCGATAATCATTTCAACGAGGTGACATTTTTTCTGATTGAATTGCCTGAAGGCGACGTGTTTTTCCCGGAGTCATTAAAAAAACTGGTCGGCCAGAATATGTACGAGCCTGAGATCTTGAGCCTGACGCCCTTATATGACAGTGATTTGCTGATATTAGAAGCATTCGGTGAATGGGGTTATTACTACGATACAGACACCGGCATCATCAGTCAGAATTTCTGATTGCGCGCATTCATAAAACACCTTGAATCGCCATACACATATATTATGAATACGTCAGAACAGGTCATCACTATACATGACGAAGACAAGAACGCTGTCTCTGGCGAATTTATCAATATCGCGGGCGAGCGTTTTTATGCAATCCACAATGTTGACAAGATAGCCCCGTTTTTCATCAGTGTTGTCTCTGACAGCGATCACTGGTTATTTGTCTCATCAACAGGCGGCCTGACGGCGGGACGGGTTTCACCCGATACCGCACTTTTTCCTTATGTCAGTGTCGATAAAATCCATGACAGCGCAGTCCACACCGGGACTAAAACCTTGCTGCGAGTTAACACCCACGGCGCGTGTTACGAGTGGGAACCGTTTAACATGGAACACGACGGGCGCTTTGTCATCCAGCGCCATCTATACAAAAACCTGTTAGGCAACAAGCTCTGTTTTGAAGAAATCAACCACGACCTGAAACTGGCGTTTCGTTACACCTGGGCCACCAGTGAACGCTATGGTTTTGCACGCCAGTGTGAACTGGAAAACCTCGGCAACGAGCATGTCTCTGTCGACATGGTCGATGGCCTGCAAAATATTCTGCCCGCCGGCACACCGCGCTATATCCAGACTAACTCCAGTAACCTGGTCGATGCTTACAAGTGGACCCAGCTCGAAGAACAGACAGGAATGGCTTTGTTCACACTCAATTCAGCCATTACTGACCGACCTGAACCCTGTGAATCGCTCAGGGCAAACACCGTATTTTGCCTCGGCCTCAAAGCACCCAAGATACTGATATCTTCTGAACAACTTGATCATTTTCGGCTTGGACAAAACCTGCAACAGGAAGTCAACAAACGCGGCGTACGCGGAGCATACCTGGTCAACCAGACACTTGAACTGGAACCACACGCAACACAACATTGGCAGATAGTGGCCAACGTTGAGCAAAGCCAGGCGCAGGTGGTCGAGCTGCGCAAACAACTAGACGATCCTGTTGCCGTTGCCCAGGCAATTAGCAGCTCGATCGACAGGGGTTCGGATGCACTGTCACGCATTATGGCGGCAGGGGACGGTTTTCAGGTCACGGCTGAGGAGAACGTTTCAGTTCATCATTACGCCAACGTGTTGTTCAATATTTTGCGCGGTGGCGCCTTCGTCGACCAGTACCAGGTCACTGCTCGGGACTTCATTGCCAGTATCGAACATTTCAATCTTGATGTTCATCAACGTAACCAGGCACTGTTATCTGCATTGCCCGAGTCTTTGCCGTTTAATCATCTATTGTCGACCATACAACAGCATGGCGACATGCAACTGCAACGCCTGTGCATGGAATACCTGCCGATTACTTTCGGTCGTCGCCATGGAGATCCCAGCCGCCCGTGGAACAATTTTTCTATCCGGCTGAAAGACGAAGACGGCAATCGTCGACTCTGGTACGAAGGCAACTGGCGGGATATTTTTCAGAACTGGGAAGCACTGGCATTAAGTTATCCTGAATTCATCGAAAACATGATCGCCAAGTTTGTTAACGCGTCGACCATGGATGGCTACAACCCCTACCGAATTACCAGGCAGGGCATCGACTGGGAAGTGGAAGAACCGGATGACCCGTGGAGCTATATTGGTTACTGGGGCGACCACCAGATTATCTACCTGCTGAAATTGCTCGAACTCTCCTGCAATTATCACCCCGAAAGGCTGGGCGCGTTATTGCATCAACCCGTATACAGTTATGCCAATGTACCTTACAAAATAAAATCATTTGAAGATTTACTGAAAAATGCCAAGAGCACGGTCGATTACGATCATGATCTTGCAGAACGTATTGAACTTCGAGTAGCGAGCATGGGCGCCGATGGCAAACTGGTGCTCGATGTTCACGGCGAGGTGTACCAGGTTAATCTGCTCGAAAAACTGCTGGTGCCAATGCTAAGCAAGCTGGGTAACCTGGTCATCGACGGCGGACTCTGGCTGAACACCCAGCGGCCGGAATGGAATGATGCCAACAATGCCCTGGTGGGCCAGGGCCTGTCGATGGTTACCCTGTATTACCTGCGGCGCTATATCCGTTTTCTGCAGCAATTACTCGAAAAACAAACCAAACCGGTGCGCCTTTCAAGAGAAGTGGGGCAGTGGCTCGACGACACTGCCAGCTGCCTCAAAACACTGCGCCCGATGCTGAGCGAGAAACATATCACAGCGCAGCAGCGCTACCAGTGGCTGACGGAACTCGGTCAGGCCTCTAGTCAGTACCGCATGGCAGTTTACCGGCGCGACACCTTCACAGGTACGGCAAACCGATCGCCGAACCAGATCAGGTTGTTGCTGGATGATGCCCTTGCAGCTATCGACCACAGCATCGCAAGTAACCAGCGCGAAGATGATCTCTACCATGCTTACAATACGCTAGAGCTGCAGCCCAACGCGCTGAACATCGACACCCTCTATCCAATGCTGGAAGGCCAGGTGGCGGCACTCAGTTCGGGCGCTATACCGCCACAGCAGGCAGTGGCTGTGGTGCAGGCATTGTTTAACAGCCAGATATACCGCGCTGATCAGCACAGTTTCATGCTTTACCCCGATCGCCAGGTGCCAGGCTTTCTTGAAAAAAACCAGATCACTGCAGAGCAGGTCGAAGCTATACCTTTATTGCAACGAATGCTCGCCGAAAACGATCAGCGTATCGTGCTGCGTGATGCCGATGGATGCTATCGCTTTAATGCCGAGTTAATCAATGCAGGCGAACTCAACACCCGGTTAATAAAACTATCAGCGGTGTACGCGGATGCACTGGAAGCCGCACGAAAACCCTTGCTGACACTCTACGAGACCGTATTCAATCACCAGGCGTTTACCGGTCGATCAGGTGGCATGTTTGGCTTTGAAGGACTGGGCTGTATTTACTGGCACATGGTGTCCAAACTATTGCTGGCGGTACAGGAAAATTACTTTGCAGCACTTGACCAGTCCGCCGATGAATCCGACTGCCAGCAACTCGGTGATTTGTATTACAAGGTGCGCCAGGGCATTGGTTTCAATAAATCCCCGGCAGACTATGGTGCCTTCCCGACCGATCCGTATTCACACACGCCTAAACACGCCGGTGCCCAGCAACCGGGCATGACCGGACAGGTGAAAGAAGAAATACTCACACGTTTCGGTGAACTTGGTATTCGGGTACACGCGGGTGCTGTGAGCTTTCAGCCAAAGCTGCTGCGGCGCTGCGAATTTCTAACAACACCGCAGCAGTTACGTTACCTCGATATTGCAGGCAACTGGCAGTTGCTTACCGTACCTGGCGATGCCCTTGGTTTTACCTGGTGCCAGGTACCGGTGATTTACCAGCTGGATGACAATGCTGATCCGAGCCTGACTATCACCCTCGATGATGGAACACAACAATCGCTGGCACAATGTGAACTGCCAGCGAGGGAGAGCAGGGAGCTGTTCGAGCGCAGCGGACAGATTCGTCAACTGAGCGTGTCAATATCAACAGCGAACTTGTTCAATGACAATATCTAAATTCCCCAAAGACTTTACCTGGGGTGCTGCTACATCCAGTTTTCAGATCGAAGGCACAGCCTGGCGTAACGGTGGCGGCAGATCAGTCTGGGACATGATGACTGACCAGGCTGGAAAAATTGCTCATGGCGATAACGGCGACATTGCCTGTGATCACTATCATCGTTATAAAGATGATGTTGCATTGATGACAGACATCGGCCTGCAGGCGTATCGTTTCTCAATAAGCTGGCCGCGCGTACTGCCTGATGGAACAGGCAAAGTGAATCATCAAGGCCTGGATTTTTACAGCCAGCTGGTTGATGCGCTACTCGAAAATAACATTGACCCGTGGATAACATTATTTCACTGGGACTTTCCTTATACACTGTTCTGTCGAGGCGGCTGGCTAAATCGAGACAGTGCTGACTGGTTTGCTGACTACACAGCGCTTATCGTAGACAAACTTTCAGACCGGGTGTCAAACTGGATCACCCTGAACGAACCTCAGTGCTTTATCAGTTTAGGCCACCTCGATGGCATTCATGCCCCCGGCCTTAAACTGGGCATTTCAGAAGTACTGCTGGCCGGACATAACACCTTACTGGCGCATGGCAAGTCTGTCCAGGTGATCAGGGCAAACGCTAAATCAGCGCCTTTCATCAGTGCGGCGCAAGCAGTCAAGGTATCGATACCCGCGACAGATCAGCCGAATGATATCGAAGCGGCCCGCCAGCATATGTT
>JBATHJ010000490.1:0-3360 GCA_049666625.1 Gammaproteobacteria bacterium
GTGCTCGAAGGCGGTTATTTGTGGCTGGGCAGCCCGGCGCGACGCGCGCGCGAACTCAATGATAAAGAGCGCGCGTTCCTGGCGTATTCCGCGGGGCATTATGTCGATTTGAAAAATCGACATAAAAGATCATAAGCTGTGAATTTGAAAAATCGACAAATGAATAAATAATTGTCATTCGCAGTACTGCGCAGCCTCTGAAAAATCCCCGACTGACCTGTCCGGTGTTCCCAGAAACCATTCGTGACCTGAATCACAAACATTTTACATCGCATTAAGCCGCGTTTAAGAAAGCACCACTATCATCTGCATACTACTGCAGGTCTATGGTCGAAAATCGTGTCCAGAGTATTTTGTAATATTTTTATTGCGCTGATGTTTAGCAGCATACTGCTGGCTTCAAATGCAGTCAGCGCGGCCGCCACCGAGGCGCCCTCAATCCATTTACCTGCGATCGAGGGCGAGCTTGATCTCGCCAGCCTCAGGGGCAAGGTGGTCTACCTGGATTTCTGGGCGTCATGGTGCAAGCCCTGTCAGAAATCTTTCCCGTGGATGAGAGAGCTTAAGTCGGCCTACGAGTCCCGGGGCCTGGAAGTGGTCGCTGTCAATCTCGACAAAGACCGCGCGCTCGCCGACAGTTTTCTTAAACAGCTGGATGTTAATTTCGTAGTCGCGTTTGATGGCTCCGGCAGTACTGCATCTGACTACCAGCTCAAGGGCATGCCCAGCAGTTACCTGATAGGGCGCGACGGAAAAATCTACGCCACGCACGTCGGGTTTCGCGACCAGGACAAGCAAAAACTTGAAGCAGCCATCCAGAAATTACTGGCCAACTAACCCGGTTTAACCCGGCAGACTTAAGGATCTTTCTGTGCTTACTTCCCGCTTATTTTTATCACTGTTAGCACTGGCATTGTTGTCAGGCTGCGCAAATATGGGTGTCGACATCTGGGAGCGCGACCTGCTGGCGAAGCAGTCGATGCAACCGGTGCCTGATTTCTTTGATAATTTTTACGACGAACACATCTACTTCAGTAAAGAAGCCGCCAGTGGTGGCCAGGGTGTTGGTGGAGGCGGCTGCGGATGCAATTAAACAACATTAAAAAACAGGTGGGCCTGGCCACCTGTTCCCTGTTGCAGGTGACATCCACTGTTGCCAATGCGGCTGATGAATGGGATGTCGATACTGCGCTGTTGATCTACAGCGAGAGTGATGGCCGTGTTAACGCTATCGAGCCCGGCATTTTTGCCAGTACCGAGCTTGAAGACGATGGCAAACTTAGTTTTCGCGTGATTATAGATGCGCTGACAGGTGCAACCCCCAATGGTGCACATGCATCGACAGTGCCACAAACATTCGCGACGCCTTCGGGCAACAGTACTTACACGGTCAACCCGGGTGAGACACCGCTGGATGATACTTTCCTCGATACCCGGGTAGCGTTTGGTGCTGACTGGGAAATGCCGCTCGACCGTATGTCGAGAATCATCTGGGGCGCCAACGGTTCGGGTGAACATGATTATTTTTCACTGGGACTGAGCGCGACCTATTTGCGTGACCTGAATAATCGCAACACCACGCTGACCGCGGGGCTGGCATTCAACAGCGATACCATTAATCCTGAAGGCGGTATCCCGACCGAGTTCAGCCCGATGCGCAGCGCCGGCATCAACCGTGTCGGCGAAGATGATACCAAGACCATCACCGATTTTATTATCGGCGTCACCCAGGTAGTGAGCCGAAATACCCTGGTGCAGTTGAATTTCTCAACCGGCAGTACCAGTGGCTACCAGAATGATCCCTACAAGATTGTCAGCGTGGTTGACCCGGCAACAGGATTGCCAACCATCAGTGGTTTGAGCGCCGTCAATGCCGATGCTCTGCCGTATGTGTATGAAAAGCGGCCGGACTCGCGCCAGCGCAACAGCCTGTTTTTCAGGACCGTGCATCACCTTGATGAAGACGTGATTAACTTTTCCTACCGTTATTTCTGGGACGACTGGGATATTAAATCGCACACCCTGGATTTCAAATATCGTTATGAAATGGATGGTGGCAATTATCTGCAGCCGCATCTGCGTTACTACACCCAGGACGCGGCAAATTTCTACACGCATAACCTGGTGCAGGGCACCGACGTGGATGCCGGCGGCAATGTGCTGGTTGAATATGCGAGTAATGATTACCGCCTTGCCAAATCAGTCACCACAACGCTCGGCCTGAAGTACGGCATTCCGCTGGGTAATAACAGCGAGCTGGGTTTCCGCGCGGAAACGATCACCCAGTCGGTAGATAATGCCGGCATTCCCACGGGCGAAGAAACCCCGGATCTCAATGCCATCGTGCTGCAGGCGAATTACAGTTTTCTGTGGTAAGGATTGTTTGATTTAGTCTGATAGACTAAGTTAGGGCACTCCTGGTGAGTGCCCTTTTTTTATGCCCATAGCAAGTCGATAGTATGCCGATAGAAAAATCACAGACTGAACTGCTGCGCAGGTCCGATTGCTGGCTAGGGCGGTTTCACGCCATGGCGAGCCCGTGCGAAGTGCTGATGGATGTGGATGACAAAGCGCTGGCCGCTAAAATTTTGCAACAGGTTAGCGAAGAAGCATTTCGTATCGAACATAAGTTCAGCCGTTATCGCGATGACAATATCATTTACCAGGTCAACCACGCGGATGGCAAGCCGGTATCGATTGATGATGAAACTGCGCGCCTGCTGGATTTTGCCGACGAATTATATCGACTCAGTGAGGGTCTGTTCGATATTACATCGGGCGTGTTGCGCCGTGCCTGGACGTTTGATGGCAGCGACCGCTTGCCTGCAGCTGAGAGCGTGAGTGCCCTGCTGGGTATCATCGGCTGGCAGAAAGTGCGCTGGGACAGGCCGCTACTTACGTTACAGACAGGCATGGAGATCGACCTCGGCGGCATCGGCAAGGAATACGCGGTTGACCGCTGCGTGCAGATTGCGCGAAACCTGACAGACAAAAGCGTGCTGGTAAATTTTGGCGGCGACCTGGCGGTGACCGCGCCGCGCGAAAATAATGCCTACTGGGCGGTGGGGCGCCTGATAACCGGCAAGGACAACGCAGTATCGCTGTTCGAACTGCGCCGCGGCGCGATTGCGACCAGCGGCAATGCGCACCGTTACTTATTAAAGGATGGCATCCGCTACTCGCATGTGCTCAATCCCAAAACCGGCTGGCCGGTGCCCGATGCACCGCATACCGTGAGCGTGGCCGCCCCGACCTGCGTGGAAGCCGGCATGATGTCGACCCTGGCCATGCTGCAGGGCACAGCTGCGCGCGCGTTCCTGGAAGCGCAGGAGATTGATTTCTGGCTGGATTGAAATAATT
>JBATHJ010000491.1:0-1759 GCA_049666625.1 Gammaproteobacteria bacterium
GTTGTAGACATAGGAGGCGTCATTCATCAGTGATATAGCCATCTCTGCGCTGATCAGGCGATTACGAATCATTTCATTGATGCTTTTATTCTGTTGTGTGTACTGCGTATCAGATTCAACTTTCAACTGGTCGAGCATCAGTGAAGGTATATCATCAGAACTTGCATGCCGAATTGACTCCAGTGATTGCACCAGGCTGGCTATCTGTATTCTAAAACCATTATATTGCGATTTTATGACGTCATTATTACTGACCGTATATTTAGCCAGGTTTTTTTGCAGGTGCTTGATATCCTTGATGGCATCGACCATATCCTGGTTTGCAGTACGCAGCCAGTAGATCTCACCGGATTGTTCCAGCTCCCAGCCAAATGAGGCCTGGCTAATAAAAGATATAATATCACCGTAGAGGCTTTTGATTTTTAACTCGTAATAGCGGTCTACATCGAAGGCCTGCTTCACCGGGAAATTGAGAACCAGTGCATCAAGTTTACTGCTTTTATTCAGCACTTCTTCGCGCGGTATGCGTATGCCATGAGCAATGAGGTCGATGGTGTTATCCCACATGTGAAGGGTTTCATTGCGCACCGCCTCGGTGGCGGTATCAGCATAGCCAAGGCTGGATTCATGTAAAAAGCGCGGTTTAATTTTAGAAGGTGTTTTCGTCGGAATAATCTTCTGTAATACATCCACCATGCTGTTAATCAATGGCAGCATGATGAGCACACCGAGCAGATTAAAAATAGAATGAAACACGGCCAGCTTCAGGCTGAAATCATTATCTGCTATGCCGACATTGGCGCTGATAAAATCCACTAGTTGCAATATCTGGGTAATAAAAACAATCGCAACCACCCCGGTAACCAGGTTGAATATCAAATGCGCCGCAGCCAGTCGCTTACCCTGCTCATTCGAACCCAGCGAACCGATAATCGCCGTAATGGTGGTGCCAACATTGGCGCCAATCGCCAGCGCCAGCGCATTCTCATAACCGATCTGCCCACTGGACAGCGCGGTGATGGTCAGCACCAGCGTCGCATGACTGGATTGCATGACGACTGTCGCACCGATGCCAATCAGGGTATAAATAATCAGGCCTTTAAATCCAGTGACAACAAATTGTGATACATCCAGGGTATCCTTAAAGGCTTCGAAGCCCTCTTTCATGTAATGGATGCCAAGAAACAAGAATCCGAGCCCGGCCAGGATATAACCGAGTCCTTTCAGGTTTTTTGAATTCTGAAAAATAAGCAGGGTGCCAAACACCAGCATGGGCATGGCGTATGCCGATATGTTGACCTTGAGTCCAAACCCGGCAATCAACCAGGCACCGGTGGTAGTGCCGAGGTTGGCGCCGAAAATAATCCCCACGCCCTGCGTCAGGCCGATTAAACCGGCACTCAAAAATGAAATAGTGATGACCGATACCAGCGAGCTTGATTGCATCACGCTGGTAGTAACAATACCGAAGCTCAGGCTTTTCCAGCGTTTATCGGTTGCCCTGGCAAGAATTTTTTCCAGCGTGCCACCGGTATAAACCTTGAACCCGGTTTCCATCGATAACATACCAAACAAAAATATTGCCACACCCGCAGCAATAACTTTAAAGTCCGGACTTATCCAGAAGCCCCAGCCGAGGATTATCAGAATGGTGGGAAGTAATATATTACGAAGCATGTTTGAGCAACACCCAACCTCTGTTTACGCTGAATCAGCCTGCTTACCGGATTACGCTGCACTAATCCGGCCTGTATTATTG
>JBATHJ010000492.1:0-13223 GCA_049666625.1 Gammaproteobacteria bacterium
GACATCACAAACGACATACACCCTGTCATCCAGAACAGCTTTTTGTAACCATAGCCCTTTTTGAGCAGCCAGATGCGTAGCGCATCAAATACACGACGTTCAGTCATGGCTGTGACGTAGGTCATGGCGACCAGCAAGAACAACATTAGTTCGGCATATTCCAGCAGGTTATGACGTGCAGCCTGTTCGACGAGATGTTGATCATCGTGACCGATATAAATGAATGCAATTGCAGCCCAGATTACACCTGCTGCCAGCATCACGGGTTTGGACTTGCGCAAGTGAGTGAATTCTTCAGCCATGACCAGCAAGTAGGCCAATGCAAAGAGTGCGACGGCGATATAGCCAACAAGGTGATTAGTAAGGTCGAGTTTGCCAGCAGTTTGTTCAGCAGCGAATGCTGCGCCGGGTCCCAGCAGTGTGAACACGACCGTAATGTACTTATACATCTGGTTTCCCCGGCACTTTTTTATTATTTATAGATTACTTGTCGTCAAACAGGCTTTATTGTATGGCTTTAATTTGTCTGAGAGGGCTGTCTGAGTGTTTTGCAATTTCCGACTGCCAGCGTTGCAGGAATTCGAGGAAGCCGTCTGCGGGAATCGGCCTGCTGATGAAATAGCCCTGTACTTCATCACAGTGCTGTTCGTTCAGAAAATTCAGGTGTTCAATTTTTTCGATGCCTTCTGCCACGATGCTTAACTTCATACTATGCCCCATCGCAATTATGGTTTGTACAATGGTGCGATCATCTGCGTTGTTATCAACATCCAGTACAAATGAGCGATCAATCTTTAAATAGTCGATCGGGAAGCGTTTGAGGTAGGCGAGAGAAGAGTAGCCGGTACCGAAGTCATCGATCGACAGGCGGACCCCGGTGTTTTTTAGAATATGAAGGCTTTTTATTGTTTCTTCGGCATTGTCCATAATCGAGCTTTCAGTTAATTCAAGTGTCAATAATGACGGATCAAGTCCTGATGTGTTGAGTGCATCGCAAATAGCATTCACCAGGTTATTATTTCGAAACTGCCTCGCCGAAAGGTTGGCGCTAATTTTCAGTGTATCATAACCAAGTGCATGCCAGGCTTTGCATTGTTTGCAGGCCTGGTTGATTACCCATTCACCAATAGGAATGATCAGGCCTGAATCTTCCGCCACCGGTATAAACTGATCGGGGGGAACCAGTCCGCGTTTCGGATGGTTCCAGCGTAATAATGCTTCAGCGCCGGTTATACATCGCGTCTCGAGGTTCATGATTGGCTGGTAATATAGTTCAAACTGGTCAAGCTCCAGTGCGCTGCGCAAACCGGTTTCAAGACTGAGCTTTTCGATCACTGCGATATTCATTTCGGCAGTATAGAACTGGTAACAATTACCGCCTTTTTCTTTGGCCTTGAACATCGCCATGTCGGCATTCTGGATTAATGACATACTGTTATCATCGTCATCCGGGTACAGGCTGATGCCAATGCTGGCACTGATAACAATGTTCTCCTGATCAGGCAGGGTGATAGGTTCAATCAATACATTAAGAATTTTGTGTGCAACAATAACGGCATCTTCCGGATGTTTGAGGTCGGATAATATAAGCGAGAATTCATCGCCACCCCAGCGCGCGATGGTGTCGTCACCACGAACGCATTTTGTTAACCGGGTAGACATGGCATTTAATACCTTGTCACCGTTATTATGTCCGATGCTTTCATTGATGCGTTTCAGTCCGTCCAGGCCGATAAAGAGCACGGCAAGTTTCTGTTTTTGCCGATGCGCAGTTGCGCACTGTCGAGTAAGCAGGGTTTTGAACATGCTTCGGTTTGGTAACTGAGTCAAGGCATCATAATGCACAAGTCGATGAATTCGTTCTTCGGCAACTTTTTTATCTGACAGGTCCATTGCAATCGAGATATAACGAATGATTTCTCCGCGCTCGTCATGCACTGTAGAGATTGTGCGCCACTCGGGGTAAATTTCGCCGCTTTTTTTACGGTTCCAGACTTCGCCGCGCCAGATTCCCTTTTCACGAATAATCGACCACATTTGCTCATAAAAATCAGTATCGTGTTGTTCAGAATTGAGGGTGTCAGGGTTTTTGCCGATGATTTCCTCAGCCGGGAATCCGGTAATGGCTGTAAACGCACGGTTGACCCTGAGGATCCTGTTTTCTGCATCTGTCACCATGATGCTTTCCTGTGCGCTGTCAAATACACTTGCCACGAGTTGAAGTTCGCGTTCGGCAATCAGCCTGGCTGTCATATCCTGGATAGCACCGAACAGGCGGGTGACTTTACCATTGTCATCAAATTTTACGGCACCCTGTAATATTACGAAATGCTCGCTGTTGTCTGCATGCACGATACGCAGGTCAAGCATAAAGTCTTCACCATGTCTGACTGCGGCACGAATTGCCTGCAATACGGCAGCTTTATCATCTGCGCTAAGGTGATTAATAAAACTACGGTAGCTGGTAGCGTCGACCTCTGAACCCAGGCCAAGAATATTTAATGACTCATCAGAACAATATAACTTTCCAGTGTGTCGGCTCCATTCCCAGCTTCCCATATGTGCGATCTGCTGTGCATTCGCAAGATTTGACTGGCTTTTGGATAAAGCTTCCTGGGCCAGGTAGTTTTCAATAATGCTGGCCAGTGTATTGGCAATCGTACGCAGGAACACAATTTCCCTCACATCCTGCGTATGTGAATCTCCCATGAAGAGCAGCAATATTGCCGGAATTGCATTTCTCGATTTTACCGGGATACAGTAGCAGGCACGATTGTCAGCGGGCTGATTGAGGTCATGGTCATTATTCAATGCTGCAGCTTCAATATATTCAATCTGGCCGTTATCCAGTGCATTTTTGCACATGGCCTGATGCTGGCGAGTCAATAGTGTACCATCGACCTGTGATGGATCTGACTTTTCCTCATGCTTGAGCACAAACGATCCACTGTCCGCGTCGATCATGTAAACGTAACCTTCTACCACCGCGGAATCCCATGACACTGTCATTATATTTTTCAATGCCAGTTTCAGTTTTTCATCCAGAGGAATATCGTCAATGCCTATACGCAGAAGCTGGTTGAGGATTTCCTGGTGTTCTGAGCTGCGCATGATCTGATCTTCACCAAGGCGTTGCTCGGTAATATCAGTGCCGGTGGCAAGTATATGCGTGATATTTCCCAGGTTATCTTTCAGGGGGAGATTAGACCAGGCAATAAGGCGTTTGCTGCCTTCAAGCGTTTGCCAGTAGTTGGTGTAGCAAACCGGGTTTTCGTCATCAGGGTGGTCATGATAATACCTGCCACTGAAGTTGGTATCATCTGCAGAAAGAAATAAGTCCTGTATCGAGTGTCCCTGGACCTCGGCAAAACGATAGCCTGTGGTATCCTCGCAGGCACGGTTGAAGCTGACAATTCTGTCATCGATGTCAAACACAACCACGAGTGAACCAATTGCATTTAGCAATGCATTGGTCGCCTCTTTGTCAGTCACCAGAATATTGTCCATAAAGCTTACCTCGCCTGCTTTTTGGCAGGTAACTGCTGTGATAACGGATTAAACCGGGATACGCCTGGCCGTTGCCCGAGTGCGAGTCTGTCATCATGGCTTACCAGTGGTTGCGGATATAGGTGGTCCTTGCTGGAATCCATACCTGGCAATGTCGGCAGGGTAGATTGAATCTTTAGTGGACAGGAGTGATTCGACGCGGGCATTATCTGTCTGGAATGCCTGAACAAAAGGAGGGGGGGGGTGGATGCTATTATCTGCATCCTCATCGAGAACCGGCAAATGAAAACACAATTAAATCATTTCTAAATGCAGCCATCAGCCCGCAAACTAAAAGATGCCGCCATAGATGGCCGCGTATTTAACCGGCAAATAGACCTTCTCTATGAAGGCATTCCGTATGCCATAGTATCGACGATCATTGTCGTTGTGCTCACATTTGGATTTTTGACGTACTCAACGGATATGGCTACCTTGGCCCCGTGGTTCATATTGTTTTGTTTCATCCTGTCAGGGCGGCTGGTAACAGGCTGGATGTATGCCAAGCGAAAAGCCAGATACCAGGTCAACTATAAACATGCCGAGCATATTTACACCGTGGGCATTATTCTCACCGGGCTTGTGTGGGGCGCTATGGGTTTGCTGCTGCTGCCACAGCTGGATTTACAGGGAAAGATCCTGCTTTTTATTGTCATTATGGGCATCGCTGCGGCTTCAAATCCAAGCATCGGCTATCGTGAGTTTCCGGTCTATAGTTTTGTAATGCTGTTGATATTGCCGCTCACTCTGGGTGTAAACCTGTCTGATTTCCCCAATGCTCTGGCGATTACCATTGCCATGTTGTTTTATGTGGCATTCCTGCTGAGAACGGCGCGGAAATTTTACAGCAGCACAGAAAACATGCTGCGCCTGCAGGAGATAGCGATTGATCGTGAACAAAAGCTGTTGATGCAAAGAGAAGAAGCCCAGCTGGCAAATTTTGCAAAATCCGAGTTTTTGTCACGCATGAGCCATGAACTGCGTACACCGCTAAATGCGGTGCTTGGCATGAATGAGTTGCAGATGCTGGACAAAAATGACCCGCTTTCAGAAAATCAGCTAAGGCGCGCACAAAAAATAAATGAAGCCGGTGATCACCTGTTATTGCTGGTGAATGATGTGCTGGATTTTGCCCGAATTGAATCAGGTGATATAGATATCAAGCTGGAATCTATAGATTCCCAGGCGGTGCTTCGGGATTCGCTGAGGCTGATTGAAGGTAAGGTGAGTCATCGCAGCATCAAGGTGTTTATCGACCAGACGCCAGCCTGTATCTGGGTGCGTGCCGACAATATACGTCTCAAGCAGGTGCTGGTAAATCTGCTGGATAATGCGGTCAAGTACAATCGCCAGGGAGGCTCAGTCACCGTCAACATGCAGCTGACTGAGCGCGCGATGTGCAGGATTTCAGTTGTCGATACTGGCTATGGTATTGCGCAGGAATCACTTCATAAACTGTTTACGCCTTTTTCACGCCTGGGTGCTGAACAGCTTGGTATCGATGGCACAGGTATAGGCCTGAGTTTCAGTAAACAGCTGGTCGAGCTCATGGCAGGTGAGATCGGCGTTGAGAGTCGCCTCGGCGAAGGCAGTTGCTTCTGGCTGGAGCTGCCTTGTGCGACTGAACCCGATTCGAGTGCTTCAATTGAATACACTGCGGTGCGGGCTGACCAGCCGAGGACCGCAACGGATAAACCGGCCTCAGCTGCTGGCAGGCTGCTGCTTGCCGAAGACAATCTTGTCAACCAGGAAGTGGCTATCGATATGCTCGAACAGGGTGGATACGAGGTTGATGTCGCTAACAATGGTGAAGAAGCGCTGCAGTATTTAAATCGACGAGATTATGCGCTGGTGCTGATGGATTGCGAGATGCCGATACTCGATGGATATGCAGTTACACGCCTGTTACGCGAGAAAGAAACAACCGATGAGCTGGTAAGGACGCCGGTCGTCGCACTCACTGCGCATGCAGTGGAAGGCGCCAGGGAGAAGTGCATTGATAGCGGTATGGATGACTTTTTAACCAAGCCTTTTAGTTATGCGAGCCTTGAAACCATGGTCGAGAAATGGGTATTCAAAAAAAGAATCAGCCCGCCTGTGACATCACCTCAAACAAGTGCTATCTCCGATGCTACGTACGATGACGAGACGGTGATCGATGCAGTCCTGAATCCGGGTGCACTAAACCAGCTACGTGCCAGGCAGCAGAAAACCGGTCGCAGTTTAATCAGGCGTGTTATTGGTGTTTACCTGGAGCAAACGCCACAATTGTTAAAAGAAATGAGAGATGCAGGCGAGAAGGGCAATATTGAAACAGTCCTTCACATTGCGCACACGCTCAAGTCATCGAGTTTAACGATTGGCGCCATTCCGCTGGCAGATGCCTGTCGTGAAATTGAGGCCATGGGAGAGCAGGGCCCTGCGCTCGAAGATAAAATTATCGAAATCAATCGCATCTACAGCAATGTTATGCTCGCATTGCAAAATGTACTCGCGCAGGAAAAATGAGTACCTGGTCCAGGCAACTCGCACCGTTCAGGCACGTGGATGAGCGTGTACGACTAATTAATAGTAAATAGCTGTTCGAAATTAGCCACTTTCAGAATTTTATCTACCTGGTCGCTCGGCTTCTCAATCACCACGGCACCGCCGCGGGACTTGGCGTGCTCGCGCAACAGCAAAAGCATGCCTAAGGCTGAGCTGTCCATGTAATCAGCATGGCTCAGGTCGACGTGATAGGCAACGCCGTCCTGTTCCGGGTGATGGCGGTAAATATTGCGAAAATCCTGTGACATTTTGTAATCAAAACGCCCCTTGATATTAATCATGACGCGCTTGCCGTCATCAGATACAACCTGGCTTACAGACATAACCATCTCCCGATAAAGAGTGATCATTGTGAAAAAAATGGCGCTGTCCACTGTGTCGGCTATTTTTAAGAAAACCTTAGCCGGGCAGGCGCTGTTTCATAACGCAATCCGGCCGACATGTTAAAATCTAACAAAAACAACGAGATATGGCTTAACTCGTGACTACAGCTGCTGTCCGTAAGGTAACCGGCAGTGGTGCAGATTGTCTTGGCACGCATATTGCACTTAACAAGCTAAACCGCAGCAGCGTTATCGTAGTGACAGTTTTATGTCGTTCGCGACCAGCTTATCAGGACGGGATGTATGCCTGTTTTGATGTATTGATAAACCGCAGCCTGATCGATTGTGGTTGTAAAAAAATAAAAATCAGTGATTAAAAACAAAAATAAGAGAGACGAACATGATTGAAACAGCAGACTATTCCCTGAGCGCAGATCAGGTGATCCCGCACATACTTCGACGTGCAAATGATGTCGAGCGGATTATCACCCTGGTTGTTACGCAGGCAGAATACACGCGTGAACTGCTTGGAAATGGTGTGCCCAGCAATGTTCACCAGCTTGTGCTGGTGAACAGGCTTATTCATATGGGGCTGCCTGTCAATGCTGAGCCGACACTAAGCACTATCGATGACGAGGCAGGTCGGGCGCGAACCGTCATAGCTGTATGCGACCGATTGCTGATTGAGTGTCACGCTGAAACTGAACACAGGCAGCTGTACCGCCGTCGTTTAAAACAAGACCTGGACAATAGCCGTTATGAGACCGGCCTGTTGATTTCTTTTGACAGTGCCAGTTCCAATGGCGCTGTTACCCGGGTCATGAGCGGCCAGTTATTGCACTGAGGCATGCAAACAAAGTGGCCATTATCACACATGCAGCGGTATCCAGAATGCTTCGCAACATTAAAAGTTTGGGTGTAATGAAGGTTTACCACCGGGTAAGCGGCAATGCTTTGCCGGGCCGCTGCCGGCTGCAGACAGTGTTTGCCGCTTAGCCAAGATGAATTACGAGCCTGAAATCCAGGAATATATCGCTGCCGGACGTGCATTGCATGTGCTGGTTGTCGACGACAGCAATGTCATTCGAGCAGCTATGCGTGAGCGACTCGAGCTCGGCGGCCTGCACGTGATGGAAGCTTCCAGTGGCCAGCAGGCGCTCGATATTATCGAGAAAAAACTGCCCGACATGGTCTTGCTTGATATCGTCATGGCAGGCATGGATGGCATCGTGGTGTTAAAGACATTGCGTAAATCGTATTCCAAACTTCAGCTGCCTATTATCCTGGTCAACTCCAGGGATTCAACCGAGGAGCTTGTACAGGCACTTGACTATGGTGCCAATGACTATGTCACCAAACCGGTCGATTTCGATGTGCTCTGGGCCCGTCTCAGCAATCAGCTGATGCAGAAACTGGCCGCAGAGTATATGCGTACGGCACAGGCCAGCCTGGAAGAACAATTCAGGCAACGTACGGCTGAACTGAATTCAAGTAACCATAAACTCAAACAGGAAATCAGGGAACGTTTACTCGCGGAAGATCGATTACAACGACAGGCAAACTACGATGAATTAACCGGCCTGCCAAATCGAAGTCTCGCAATAGACCGCCTTGAACAGACCCTGGTTAAAGCTAAGCGCCATAGCCTGCAACCCTCAGTAGTGTTTCTGGATCTCGACAACTTCAAGTATGTGAATGACACGCTGGGCCATGCCGCGGGCGATGAATTGTTACGTGAAGCCTCGCGCAGACTGCTGCAATGTGCTCGTGCAAGCGATACCGTGGCGCGCCTGGGTGGCGATGAATTTTTGCTCATCCTGGAAGATGATGCTGACTCCAATAATTCCCGTGAGCTGGGCCTGCGCCATGTAGGTGAGCGCATTATCGAAAGCTTTTCAAAAACATTCGTACTCGATGGGCATGAAGTGAATATCACCCCAAGTCTTGGATTTGCCATATACCCCAAGGATGGAGACGATGAAAACAAGTTAATGCGGCATGCCGACGCTGCCATGTACCGTTCTAAACACGATGGTAAGAACACATTCTGTTTTTATTCGCCTGATATGACCGTTAAGGCAAAAATGCGGATGAATGTTGAATCACAATTGCGACATTCAATGACGCGCGGTGAGCTTTCATTATGTTATCAGCCCATTGTAGAGGCTGCGACGGGTGAGATCATTAAATCAGAAGCCCTGTTACGCTGGAACAGTGCTGAGCTTGGGATGATTACGCCTGACTATTTTATACCTGTGGCGGAAGATACGGGATTGATCGTACCGATTGGCGAATGGGTTATACACACAGCCTGTGCACAGATTAAACAATGGCGTGATGCCGGTTGGGACAATTTGTGTGTGACAGTCAATGTGTCTGCCAGACAATTTCAGTCTGATTGCGGTTTGATTGAAATAGTCAATGATGCACTCAGGACTAACGATTTACCTGCCTCGGCCTTGCAACTTGAGTTGACCGAAGGCGTATTAATGCAAGAATCAAAAAGCAGTATTGAAGTGATGGAAGCACTGGTAAAAACAGGCGTTAAGCTATTAATCGATGATTTTGGAACGGGCTACGCCTCGCTATCATATCTACAGCGCTATCGGTTTGACTCAATCAAGATTGACCGTAGCTATATTAGCAACGTTCTGGTGAAGGAGCAGGATGCAAAACTGGTAAAAGCTGTTATCGCAATGGCAAATAGTCTTGGTATGTCAGTCGTTTCCGAAGGCGTGGAAACCAGGGGCCAGCTGGATTATTTGCTAGAGGCAAAATGTAAGTATGCACAGGGCTATTTTTTCAGCAAACCAGTTCCTGCTAAAGATTTTACCCAGCTACTGGTGAAGATGAATGGTCGGGCATCCGCAGCGCGCGCACTTGAACTGGTCAGCAGCAGGACGGTCATTTGAATGTCAAAGCATGATGCCGTCTATGAAGGGCGTTTGCCTGCAGCAATGGTAACCCGTGTTACAGGTGTAAAGCACCGCTACAAGGAAGCCATTCGACACAATGTCATCACTAAATTGTTGAACATGGCCCGGCGACGAGGCATGAATATTAAGCTGCCATAGAAGAAGTTCTTTTCACAAAAATGACTGTTAGACAGATGCAGATACTTGTTAACTGGAGGCGATTTTTGAGTCCACAGTCAATCACCAGTCCTGCTGAATCAGGAATACAAAACTACTAAGGGAATTCAGGTGATTGCCGACAGTATGCAGCAGGACAAGAGTGATTTTGCCTCGCACTAATACATCGGTGTGATTTAAACGCTAGCATATATTACGCTTGTTATAGTGGCTAAGATATTGATATTCATAATAAATATCTCGAGTCAGGCGTGTGTTTACCAGTGCATAATAAAGTAATGATGTCTTTAGCAAGCGAGGTAAACACATGAAGGTCTGGCCAGATTAACGGGGATGAGCAATGCCTGTAATTCAGGAAATTTCAAGTGATGGCAAGCACGTGCTGATTAATATCAAAGGCAGATTTGATTACAAGGTGTCACAGGATTTTCGCGATGCCTATCGCAATATCTCAGCACACGATTCTGTAACGTATCATGTCAATTTGAGTGAAACAGATTTTATGGACAGCTCTGCGCTCGGCATGCTGTTGCTTTTACGTGAGCACGCAAAATGCAGAGGCGGTAAAGTAATAATTTCATGCCCAAGTCAGCAGGTCGATAAAATATTGAGAGTAGCTAATTTTGAACAGCTATTCGAGATAGTGACTGCGCCATTGGTCGCTGTCGGGGGAGGTTATGAGTTTTCCAGCAGGGCATGATTCAATTGATTTGAATTCAGCTTCGCAACGAGGATGTGTACTGGTTGTCGAGGCTGATGATGCCTTACGTAAAAAGCTTGATAACCAGCTTGGCGCACTTGGTTTCAATACGCTCCTGGCCGGTTCTTGTAAAGAAGCTATTACATTATATGATCAACATTCGGTTGATATGGTCATTATGGAGTATGTTACGCCGGGCACACCAGCAAGGAACTTGATAGAGCATATAAAGGCTGATAAGGATGATCTGTACGTGCCAGTTCTGTTTATGATTACACAGGCTCATGAGAACTTATTGCAAGAGTGTATGGCCGCTGGTGGAGATGATTATATATTAAAACCATTCACGCCTGTGATATTGAACATACGGCTTGCCAATTTAGAACAGGTACGTGATTTAAGAAATCTGTACGATAATATGCTGCATGAGCAGACTGTTGCACGTCGAATACTGACTGCAGCATTATCAACACGTAGTGCTGTCGTACATGATATGCAGGTAATGAGTAAATCTGCTGATGTCTTCAGTGGAGACCTGGTATTGACTGCACGTCACCCAGATGGCGATCTACTGGTGCTGCTGGCTGATTTCACAGGCCATGGATTAACCGCTGCAATTGGTGTCTTGCCAGTAGCCGATGTGTTTAGTGCTATGACGGAAAAAGGTTTCAATTCACAACAGATCCTGAATAATATTAACCAGAAACTGCTTACATTATTGCCTACCGGCATGTTCATGGCCGCTTGCCTGGTAAAAATTAATAAAGATCTTAAGCATGCCAGTATCTGGAACGGCGGTATGCCAGAAGTGTTTTTACTTGACAATCGCCTGGGGAAGATCAAGCACCGAATACCTTCAAGTCATTTACCCTTGGGGATCTCCTGTTCTGCTGACAGGAGCTTTGTTATGGAAAAACTTGAAATTAATGCCGGTGATCAGTTCATCATGTATTCAGACGGCTTAACGGATGCAACAAATTCAGATGGTGCGATGTTTGGCACAAGCAGGCTGCATTTGCTGATTGAAGATAGTGCATCAAACCAGCGTGTATTTACTGCAATTGTTAATGCGTTCGAACTATTTTGTGATGATGAAAAACCGGTAGACGACGTAACCCTGGTGAATATTCCATGTAATGCATCAGCCATACTGCCTCCACGCAGTTTACAGGATGCTATTCATGAATAGCACTGAAACATCAGTACTGGTCGTTGACGACGAAGAGTTCAATCTAGAATTAATCGCTGAATATCTCAGAGATGATGGCATTAATGCTGTCAGTTCAGATCGTGGCATAAAAGCCTGGGAATTGCTGCAGGCAAGTCCTGACAAGTTCAGTGCTGTGCTGGTGGATCGTATGATGCCTGGTATGGATGGTATCGAGTTATTGACCCGCATCAAAGCAGAGCCTGCATTATCCATGTTGCCGGTCATTATGCAAACCGCTGCAACGGGCAAGCAGAACATGCTGGAAGGATTGCAGGCGGGTGCTTACTACTACCTGACTAAACCGTACGACCGACATACACTGATTGCAATAGTCAATACAGCAATCAGTGACTATCAACGTTACTCATCATTACGTGAAAATGTGCAGCAGACTGCGCACACATTAAAAATGATGGATAAAGGGGTGTTTACCTATCAAACACTTGAAGACGGGAGAAGCCTTGCTGCACTGCTGGCAAATGCATGTGATGACGCAAACCGCGTCGTACTTGGCCTCACCGAGCTAATGGTCAACGCAGTAGAGCACGGAAACCTGGGCATTAATTATGAAGAAAAGACCCGGTTGAATTTAGCAGGACAGTGGGAACAGGAGATTACACAAAGACTTGAACAAACTGAATTCAGGGACAAACGGGTAAAAGTAGAATTCGAGCGCCGAGCAGACGAGATTGTATTTAATATAGTTGACCAGGGCGCAGGATTCGACTGGAGCAATTTTTTACAAATTAGCCCCGATCGTGCTTTTGATACCCATGGCCGTGGCATTGCAATGGCGAATTCTATTAGTTTTGATCATATCGAATACCAGGGCGCTGGTAATGAAGTACGTGCAACAGTATTTATCAAAGAGTGAATGTAATGATGAACTCAAGAGATGATGAGAAAAAGAAAATATTCGAAAAATCCATCAAGCTACTCGATAATTCTCAGAGCCAATTGAAGGAAATTCGCCAGGCACTTCGCAAAGCAGTCGTCAGGTTGTCATTAGCAGCGCGCAGTACTGATGGCCAGATGAATATAGTGCTCGACGAGATTCAGGCATCTGTGAATGATGAAATCAATATTCCAATTCTCGATGCCCAGCTTGATGATTTATTCGTGTTGATGAACCGTGATGACCTATCAGCTGATATTGTACATCCTGCTGATGAAAATGATGATCTTGAGGCAGATGTGCGGCTGTTTGCAGCTCGTCTGAAAAAGGCGCTGGATTTACAATCTGATAATCATGCATCAAGAAACACGCCTGATATATTGGCAGATCTCACCCAGGAGATCCTGCAGCGTGTCAATGTTCTCAAAATGACCGCTGACAATGGCGATGTCAGTAATACACATGAAAATGTGGATAAATTCAGTAGTGTGCTCATTGATCTTGTCTCTCACCTGACACTGACCAATGACGTCCGTGGTGAGCAGCAGGCACTCGTTAAACGCCTTGATGCATCAAATAATGGCCAGCGCGACTGGAAAGGTGTTATCGAAGGTGTTGTTTCGCTGGTGAATAAAAGCATTGAAACTCTTGAAGCGGAGAAACATGAGCTCGAAGTCTTCATTGAGAAAATTACTGTACAGCTCGCTGAAATTGAAGAATATGTACATGTAACTAACAAAGACAGGGCTGAATCAGTCGCGCAATCTGTACTGCTGAAAAATACAGTAGACAGCAGTGTCGGTGAGATGAAAAAGGAGGTGGACGATACTGATGATATTAATCAGCTCAAGGAAGGCGTCAACAAACACTTGTCAAATATTAGGAAAAATGTTGAGGAACATGTTATATC
>JBATHJ010000493.1:0-1843 GCA_049666625.1 Gammaproteobacteria bacterium
CGTTTTCCAGCATCAGAGCGACGATTGCAACCAGCAGTTCACGTTTAAGGTAGGGCGGGCATTGCCCGCCGTTTTCCAGCATCAGAGCGCCGATTGCAACCCGCATTGATTGTAAGAGGTAGGGCGGGCATTGCCCGCCGTTTTCCAGCATCAGAGCGCCGATTACAACCAGCAGTTCACGTTAAAGGTAGGGCGGGCATTGCCCGCCGTTTTCCACCATCAGAGCGCCGATTGCAACCAGCAGTTCACGTTAAAGGTAGGGCGGACATTGCCCGTCGTTTTCCAGCATCAGCACAAATCTCTCACAGCAACGGCTTGTCTGCTCCCGTAATCAAATCCCCAATCCCGCATTTAGTGACACTTCTGTGAAAATATACGTCTAACATAGCCATGTTACTGATCGAGCGGACTTAACTATGGCCAAAAAGATTCTGGTGATCGAGGATGATGCCGACATCGCCAGGCTACTCGAAATACACCTTAAAGATATTGCTTTCGAAGTTGAGCTGACCAATGACGGCGACGCGGGCCTGCGCGCGGCCACCCGGGGTGGCTACGACCTGATTATTCTCGACTTGATGCTGCCCGGTATCGATGGGCTGGAAATCTGTCGCAAACTGCGCGGTGGTTCAATTAACACGCCGATCCTGATGCTGACTGCGAAATCCTCGGAGCTTGACCGGGTGCTCGGGCTGGAGCTGGGTGCAGATGATTACATCACCAAGCCGTTCTCGCTGATCGAATTGCAGGCCCGGGTGAAAGCGATTTTCCGGCGTATCGAGCTGGCGCAGGGCAACCCTGCACAGGCCGATGCCGAGCGCATCGCGATTCATGACCTGGTGATTGAACCGGCCAGCCGCAGCGTGAACGTGGCAGGGCGGGCGGTTGATCTCACTGCTACCGAATTTGACCTGTTGCTGCATTTCGCCAGTCACCCCGGCCGGGTCTATAGCCGCGCCCAGTTACTCGACCTGGTGTGGGGCTATGGTCACGATGGATACGAACACACGGTCAACTCGCACATCAACCGGCTGCGTAAAAAAATCGAGAAGGACCCGGCAAAGGCAGATTATATCCAGACGGTGTGGGGCGTGGGATACAAGTTTATCGCGCCAGGCCTGCAGGCGACCGGATGATGCCGCGCACTTTGTTCGCCAAGCTTTCGCTGGCCCTGTTTGTACTGTTTGTACTGGTGGGCGTGACTTTCCTGCATGCTTCGCTCAACTCTGCCTACATGTACCAGCAGGAAGTGGCGCAACGCCTCAACCAGGATCTTGCCAGGTATATCGTGCGTGAGCATGTGCAACTCAAGGATGGTGAAGTCGACCGTGACGGCCTGAAAAACCTGTTTCATAACGTGATGATTATCAACCCCAGCCTGGAACTGTACCTGCTGGACACACGCGGCAAGGTCAAGGCGTATTCGGTCGATGCGAGCAAGGTGGTGCGTGACTCGGTATCGCTGGAGGCGATCACGCGGGTGTTATCAGATTCGGTGACCATGCCGGTACTGGGTGATGACCCCAAGAGCCTGTCACGACAGAAGGCATTCTCGGTGGCACCGATCGAGCAGGATGGCGTAAACCAGGGCTATATCTATGCCGTGCTCGGCAGTGAACAGGTGGATGTCATCAGTGAACTGATCCAGCAAAGTTTTATCATGCGCGAAAGCGTGACCACCATTCTGCTGGCGCTGGCATTCGCCTTTGCTGGCGGACTGGTGGTGTTTTTTTTACTGACCCGGCGGCTGCGCAAGCTGAGCCATTCGATGGACATATTCCGCGAGCAGGATTTTGAAAATGCCATTGCGGGTTTGACTGGCACTACCAGTAAAGACGAGATC
>JBATHJ010000494.1:0-1696 GCA_049666625.1 Gammaproteobacteria bacterium
GCCCAACCTACATGATGTGCAAAAACACATAACAACAAGCGCGTAGGTTGGCGCTGAGTGAAACGAAGCCCAACAACACAGTGCAAAAACCGCAGGTTGGCGCCGAGTGAAGCGATGCCCAACAACACAGTGCAACAAAGCCCAACAAAACCACGCGCCAGCTCGGCACACGAATCTGCTATCATGCGCTACCCCGCTTATAACAAGCATCGATCAAAGACCAGCCTCGTGACCACAACCGCCTTCACTGCACTGCCCTTATCGGCCGAACTATTAGCCAATATCGAATCATTGCAATACACCGCAATGACGCCGATACAGGCACAGGCACTGCCCGCCATTATCAAGGGAAAAGATGTACTGGCACAGGCCAGAACCGGCACCGGCAAGACCGCGGCGTTCGCTATCGGCCTGTTGCATGCACTCGAACCACAGACGTACCAGACACAGGCGCTGGTATTGTGCCCGACGCGCGAACTTGCCGACCAGGTCAGCAAGGAAATCCGTCAGCTCGCACGCGCCATACCCAACACAAACATCCTCACGCTGTGCGGCGGCAAGCCCATCGGCCCGCAACTGGCGTCACTGGAACGCAACCCGCACATTGTCGTCGGCACACCGGGGCGCATACTCAAACACCTGCAAAAAGCCAGCCTGCAACTCGATCATTTAAAAACCCTGGTACTGGACGAAGCCGACCGCATGCTCGACATGGGTTTTCATGACGACATTATGCAGATCATCACGATGATGCCGGGCAAAAGACAGACCCTGCTGTTTTCCGCGACCTATCCCGACGAAATTAAACATATCAGTGATCTTATCCAGAAAGACCCGGTCGATGTACGCGTCGAAGGCCTGCACGATAATAAAAAAATAAAACAGCTGTTCTACGAAATCCAGAAAGGTGAACGCACGCGAACCCTGGTTGCATTACTCGAACACTACCGCCCGCAATCGTGCGTGGTGTTCTGCAATCGCAAGCAACAATGCCAGGAACTTGCGGATGAACTCTGGCAACAGGGATTTCACGCGATTGCACTGCACGGCGACCTGGAACAAAAAGACCGCGACCAGGTACTGGTGCAGTTTTCCAACAAAAGCAGTTCGATATTGATCGCCACTGATGTCGCCGCACGCGGGCTGGATATTAAAGACCTGGAAGCCGTGGTCAATTTCGAACTCTCACCCGACCCGGAAATTTACATTCATCGTATCGGGCGCACTGGTCGCGCCGACAAGCAAGGTATAGCACTGAGTTTGTTCATGGCGTCAGAAGCGCCCAAGGTCAGCGCCATAGAAAAATACCAGGACAGCCCGGTCAAGATCGAAAAAACCACGTCGCTTAAAAGTCGCGAGAATTTCAAGCTCAGCCCGCCAATGGTTACGCTGTGCATCAACGCCGGACGCAAGGACAAGTTGCGCGCGGGCGATATTCTTGGCGCGCTCACATCAAACACGGATTTACCGGGCAAGCTCATTGGCAAGATCGATATTTTCGATAATATTGCTTACGTCGCAGTGGAACGCCCAATTGCAAAACAGGCGTTGAAAATACTCACCGAAGGAAAAATAAAAGGCCGCAAGTTCAGAATACGTAAATTGCGTTAGGTCAGTAACAAAACAAACACATTGGTCCGCAAATGGATGCAAATAAAAACGGGTATTATATTTATGCACCTGCGGATGCATATCC
>JBATHJ010000495.1:0-4943 GCA_049666625.1 Gammaproteobacteria bacterium
CGCCACGCCTTTATCACGCAATGCAGCGAACATCATCTCGGCCTGTTCTTTGGGCACCACCTTGTCATCGAGCCCCTGGAAAAAAATCACCGGGCAATTGAGCTGATCAACATAGTTAATTGGCGAGCGCTGCGCATAGACCCCGCGCATTTCCGGATAAGGTCCGACCAGACGATCAAGATAATGCGCTTCAAATTTATGCGTATGCTTCGCCAGGGCTTCGAGTTCGCCGATACCGTAATAGCTGGCCCCCGCGGAAAACACATCGTGAAATGCCAGCGCGCACAATACGGTGTAACCGCCGGCACTGCTGCCCTTGATGATCAGGCGGTCGGCATCGACCAGGCCGGCGTCAACCAGGTACATGGCTGCATCGCAACAGTCTTCGGCATCGCGTATGCCCCACTGGCCAAGCAGTCTGTCACGGTACTGGCGGCCATATCCGGTACTACCGCTGTAATTGACATCGAGCACGGCATAACCGCGTGACGTCCAGAACTGTTTACGTAAATCGAGCGCAGCATTATTGCAGGCCGTCGGCCCGCCGTGAGTGATCACGATCAATGGTGGTTTCTGATCCGGTTCTACGCTGACATCGGGATTGAACGCTGGATAATAAATCGCGTAGGCCGTGTCCTTGTGACGGGTAGTGAATTCAATGTGCCGGGGCGCGGAAAAATAGCGCGAATCGAGCTCAGCCGAGAAAGTGCTTTTCAGGCGGGTGAGGTTTGCAGATGCCAGGTCCAGCTGCACAATTTGCGCAAACGCATCGTTCGCAGCGGCGATAAAGCAGGCAGTGTCGGCGGTCGCGTTGATGCATGAAAAACTGTTGAAACCGGTATCGAGCGTTTCCAGTGTGCCATCGCGGGTATCGAGTATGCCGAGTCGGCCAGTACCGGCATCGATGACACTGCACACAATGCGGTATTGGTCGATGAAGCTATAGCTACGCTGGCCGAACACCCATTGTGGCAGGCCAAATTCGTACTGGCACGGGAAGAGCGCATGGTGCTGCTCGCCATCGAAGTGGTACAGGTTCCACCAGCCGGTGCGGTCATCTATGAAAGTCAGTTTATTGGCGACAGACCATTCAGGTTGAAATACTGAAATAGCGTCACCGCCGGCAACACAGCGTGATGCCAGCAGTTTGCCAGTCGATGACACCTCGGCCAGCCATAGCTTGCTGGCATCCCACGGCATATCCGGATGGTTCCAGCTCAACCATGCGAGCATTGAGCCATCCGGACTCAGCCTGGGGCTGGCGTAAAAATCATCACCACTGGCCAGGGTCTGGTGAGTGCCGTCATCAGGATTGATCGCCACGAGTGAATTTTCTACACGATTGTTGTCAGAATGCAGTTCCTGGATACAGATGAGCTGATGGCGATGGGAATCGAAGGTTAAATCAGCGTAGCGAGTTTCGCGATTGTGGGTAATTCGTTGAATGCCTGCGTTGTGCGCCAGGCAATAAATATCCTGATCGGCGTCGTTGACAAAATAAACGCCCTTACAGCTTATGCAGTAACTGCCGCCACCGTATTCATGTACGCGGCTTCTGCAACTGTATTCGCGTGGCAGACAGGCATGCTGTGTGCCCTGGGCCAGGTGCACAATATCGACCCGGCCAGCCTGTTCGGGATGACGCTCCAGCCACCACAGTTCATCGCCAAAAAAATGCAGTTCGTCGAGCTGGCTCGCGCTGCCCGCAATGAGCGCGCTGCTGATCGGTGTGGGCCAGTGTCCAAAACCCTGGCGATTGATAGATTTATTTGATTTCATTGAGAATTATTGTGAATTGTTACAGTAAAAAACCAGTCTCCTGCTGCTATTCTATAAGGATGCGTATCGTGTCAAAAACATGTGATTCAGTCATTTCTGACCTCGCAGCGCGTGTGACAAATCCATGCTGATTCAGCTAGCAATATTTCTTGTCATCAGCGGTGGCCTGTTGCTGGTCGTCGGTATTCTTATTGCACGCCAGTATACCTTGCGCGCCAAGTTGCTCACCGCGTTTTTACTTATCGTCCTGGTTTCACTCGGTGCACTGTCAACCTTTGACAGTTACATCATGACCGAAAACCTCACGCGCAGTGCCAACCAGATACTCTCGACAACTGCACGACAATACTCAGACCGGCTGGACGAATTTAACCGCTCAAGCCTGCAAACTATTTCGACCGAAGCCAGGTTGCCTGCGATTACCAACTTCCTGAAGTACAAGGGCGAGCGCATAGACAGCCGGCAGAATACACTGGAAATACTACGTGCTCTCCAGTCTCGGCAGGAAGGCGTCGTGCTGTCATACGCCTTGCTTGGTGAGAACGGTATCAACCTGCTCGATACTGTCAATGACAACATTGGTCGTAATGAATCTGGTATGCAGTATTTCAGGCGGGCAAAAAAGGACGGACAAGCTACCCAGACAAGTGTCATGTTTAATAACAACAATCACGCCGTAATGTATTACAGCAGTCCGGTGTTTGATCTGGCTGGACGTTTTCGCGGGGTGCTTCGGGCACAGTACAAGGCAAGTATTCTTAATGAGCTTGTCACGGCATCACGTGGACAGATAGGACGACGTTCGTTTGCAATACTGATAGATGATAATAACCTCAGGCTTGTTCATGGGCAGCGTGCCGATTTGCAATACACGCTGTCAAAAAGGCTCAATGAAAATCGTCTTACGGAGCTGAAACAGGCACACCTCGTGCCAGAAACTGCGCATTCAGATTTTGCTGAAAGTGATGCATGGCTTGAAATGTTCGCCAGTAGCTCTACTAACGGATCAATATTTAACAGTCTGTTCTATGGCATTGGTACTGATTCATTCTCGGCGTCTAGCAGTCGACTGGAAACAATGCCGTGGACGCTTGTGTATGCGCAGGCACAGGAAGTATTCCTTGAGCCGGTTGATATGCAAAAACGCAGTGCGCTTATGCTGGTGGCCATCATTGCGATTATTGTTATTTTTATAATGCTGGGTGCAACCCAGTTATTGCTTGGCCCGGTGCGTCGCCTGACCGCGGTAGTGGAGAATATCGGCAATGGTAACCGTCTGGTTACTGCGCAGGTTGAAGCTAACGATGAAATTGGCGGGCTTGCAAGCGCATTCAATCACATGACACAAAATATCAATAACCTGATCGTTGACCTCGAGGAAGAGATTAACGGGCATAAATTGACGGCAGATAATTTGCGCAAACTTTCACAGGCGATTGAACAAAGCCCCGTGTCCGTGATGATTACAGATCTTAAGGGCGATATTGAATACGTAAACCCCGAGTTCAGTAAAAGCACGGGTTACAGCCTGAAAGAAGTTGAAGGCAAGAACCCCCGGTTTTTAAATTCAGGGCACACCCAGCCGGCACAGTTCAAGAATATGTGGAATGCAATAACCACTGGCCAGTCCTGGAGCGGTGAACTTTATAACAGGAAGAAAAACGGCGATTTGTTCTGGGAGAATGTAACGATTTCGCCCATCAAGAACAACCAGGGGAAAATTACGCATTACCTGGCAATTAAAGAAGACATATCACTTCGCAAGGATTATGAAGAGCGCTTACTTTACCAGGCGAATTACGACAAGCTTACCGAGTTACCCAATAGATCTCTTGCATACGACCGTCTGCAACAGGCAGTTGCAAATGCCATACGTGAAGAAAAACGTATCGCCGTTCTATATATGGATTTCGACCATTTCAAAAACATCACCGATACACTAGGGCACGAAGCAGGCGACAAGTTTCTGATCGAAATGGCCAAGCGCCTGAAATCATGTGTGCGTGATGTTGATACTGTTGCCCGGCTCGGCGGCGATGAATTTCTGGTGATGCTGGTCGAGATTGGTGGTGAGCACGGCAGTGAAGACAGTGAATATATTGAAGCCATACAGAAGAAAACCCGCGAAATCATGCAGGCCGTATCCAGGCCTTGCATGATCGAAGATGTTGAATTTACTGTTTCGGTGAGTGTTGGCATTGCATTTTTCCCGCGTGATGGTGAAGACCCGCATATGCTTTTACGCAATGCCGATACTGCCATGTACCGCAGCAAGCGCAAGGAGCGCGGTACAAGCGAAGTGTTCATGCCAGAGATGAGCGACATCATTATTAAACGTGTTGAGCTTGACAACAAGATCCGCCATGCGCTCGAAGACGGCCGCTTCTATCTCAAATACCAGGGCCTGATGGACGCAAATACAAAAGCGATCGTAGGTGCAGAAGCACTGCTGCGCTGGGAAGATGAGGAACTGGGAGAAGTGTCACCCGAGGTTTTCGTGCCACTGGCAGAAGAAAGCGGCATGATCGTAGAAATCGGCAACTGGGTACTCGATACAGCCTGTGCTGATATCAAGCGCTGGCAACAGTCAAGTAATAATCCTGATCTGTATATGGCAATTAATCTTTCAGGCAGGCAGTTCCGTGGTAAGGGCATCACCACGACCGTCTCTTCACTGCTGGAGAAGCATAATTTAACTGGCGGCAGTCTTGAGCTGGAGATTACCGAACGGCTTTTGATGAAAGATATACCGGAAGTGATTTCTACGCTTAACCAGTTCAAGGAAATGAATATCAAGTTGTCGATTGATGATTTTGGAACTGGATATTCATCACTGAGTTATTTAAAACGGTTTCCGTTTGATGTGCTGAAAATCGACAAGTCATTTGTGCATGACATCGGAGTCGATCCGGATGATGCCGCCCTGTGTGAGGCGATTATTGCCATGGCCCACAGTCTCGGTCTCAGCGTGATTGGTGAGGGCGTAGAAAATGAAGAGCAATATCAGTTTCTGAAGCAGCGTGGCACGGAAGTTATCCAGGGATACTATGTTGCCAAACCGATGTTCTATGATGAATTCAAACAGTTTGCGATGATTTCAGAATGGGTGGTTGAAACCGCTACCTGATCAGGTGATGGTTTGCTGCCTGCGTCGCAGGTAGACA
>JBATHJ010000496.1:0-3840 GCA_049666625.1 Gammaproteobacteria bacterium
CAGCCGGGTCCTTGTCGACCAGCACACTGGCGACCTGGTTATAGGTCAGCCTGGCGTGCGAACGGAACACGGCTTCGTGAAAACTGTAATCGACAATTTCACCGTGTTTGTCGATGTGCATTTCACACACCATGCTGAGGCGGTCGACATCAGGATTGAGCGAACACAGGCCGTTGGAAATGCCTTCCGGCAACATCGGGATCACCCGCCCCGGAAAATACACCGAGGTAGCGCGTTCGTAGGCTTCCTTGTCGAGTGTCGAACCGATGTCGACATAATGCGCCACGTCGGCAATTGCTACCAGCAGGCGCCAGTGATCGCCGGCGGATTTTTCCAGCGGCTCGCAGTACACCGCATCATCGAAATCGCGCGCGTCTTCGCCGTCGATGGTCACCAGCGGCAAATGGCGCAGGTCCAGGCGGCCCTGCTTGTCAGCATCTCTGACCTGGCTGCCGAGCGCGTCGGCTTCGTCCAGCGCCTCGACAGAAAATTCGTGCGGCAGGCCGTGGCTGTGAATCGCCACGTCTATTTCCATGCCCGGCGCCATGTGGTCACCGATAACACCCACCACCTTGCCGATGGGCTGGACGCGCGCATTGGGTTGCTGCACGATCTCGACCTTGACCATCTGCCCGCCTTTGGCGTCACCGAGGCCGTCACCGGGCACGAGGATATCCTGGGTGATGCGCTTGTTATCAGCGACCACGTAGGCCACGCCTTTTTCGATAAACAAACGCCCGACCAGGATATGGTTGGCGCGTTCCAGCGCTTCGACCACGGCGCCTTCACGCCGGCCGCGACGGTCGATGCCGGCGACCTGCACCACGGCGCGGTCACCGTGCAGCAGGCTGCGCATCTGTTTACCGCTGAGAAACAGGTCATCACCGGCTTCATCAGGCACGAGGAAACCAAATCCATCGGGGTGCGCAATGACGCGGCCGCGGATCAGGTGTTTTTCGTCGACCGGGATAAAGCCACCGCGGCGATTGCGGATCAGCTGGCCATCGCGGGTCATGGCGATCAGGCGACGGCGCAGGGCTTCCAGCGGCTCGTCCTTGTTGATGTGCAGCTTTTCGGCAATCGACTCCTGGGTCAGCGCGCCGTGCTCGTGGATCAGCTCCAGGATCAGCTTGCGACTGGCGATTGGATTATCGTACCTGTCCGCTTCCAGCCTCGCATCGGGGTCGACCCACTTGCCGGGTTTGCGACCCTTGCCGGCCGACTTTGCTGTATCGCTGCCGGGTGTTTGTTGCACACGCCGGGCGGATTTTTTATGGGCCTTGTCGGCGCCCTTTTTGGGCGTCTTTTTGCCAGGCTTTTTCCGGGTCTTTTTACCGCTATCGGCGCTGTCTTTAGTGTGTGTGGTCGCAGGACCTTTTTTCGATTTTTTTACCATGGGGCGGATTCTACACGGAAATAGAGTGTGATCAGTACAAATTGACAAGCGCGATTGCGAGGGGTAAAGTCCGCGGCCTGCAATCGCAGGATTCGCCCGTGCCGAGGTGGCGGAATTGGTAGACGCGCTAGCTTCAGGTGCTAGTGGGCTTATGCTCGTGGAGGTTCAAGTCCTCTTCTCGGCACCATTATAATTATTATCACCGACCTTCAAACAACCGCCGAACACTCTGTATTTGCAGTTTTGTGCTTCACTCCAGCTGCCTGCCTGGATGCTGCCAATGTTCTCAGAAATGAGCGCGACGTGATGTTGTTCTTTTTGCAGCCACGCATGCTCACTGTATATTTGTAGTTGGTTATCATCTCGATTTCTGAGGACGAATACACACGCAGCCTTGCACGCAAAGACTGTCGAACAATCAACTTAACAGTCACCTTGACTGAATCGACGTGTTGCCTGGCCTGGCTGCTTGCATCGAAGATCCCATGCATCCTCGATGCAGAACCCATCACCCGGTCAAAAAACTGCACAACAGCCGGGTTAGTAAGTTCGGCGCCAGCCTGTCTCAAGCAGCGCTATGCTGTCATTATTGTTGCCTGTCTACTCGCAACAACCTGGGCCCGTCATCCTCGCCGGTTCTGTCACTGGACAGGCAGAACCCAGGCAGACCTGTCGTAGATCACTGTCGTATCTTTCTGATTTCAAGGGTCATAATTTGCTTGTCATACATTGCGCAAGTTACTGTATTGCATCGACTCGATCAACTTTTCAATCATTCCACCTACGCATGGCACAGTACTTGCTTTTATTAGCTCTGAACCCCGCCTGATTTTGTGACTATTGCAAGACTGTCGGATCATTAGCTTTAAACAAAAACATTCACCTGCTGCCTTCGCAGATGCTTCCACGTCGCTGAGCCAGGTGCTGAGGAGTCCATATGAAACTAAAACAATCCCTTGTATCAGTTGCTATCGCTACGTCGCTGGTCCTTGCGAGCTCAAATGCCAATGCCATAAACCTTGGTGAGGTGTGGGTCGCGGACCAGCGCAACGGCATCCTGCACATCTTTAAGCAGTCAGACCTCAACAACGGCTGGAAAGACGCGCAGCAAACGACAATCGACCTGATTGCAGCGACAAACAATAATGGTGAGACATTGTTACCTAGCGGTGTGAGTCCGGGAGGCATGCACATCAGCGGCTTCACTAACCACTCCGGGCTCGACCCGGACAGCCGCGCGATCATGGGTTACCTGAACGGCCAGATGCAGATCTGGAAGACCAACGGCGGCACGCTGAATCCGGAACTGGTCGAGACCATCGATGTGTCTACCCAGGCAATCGGTTCCGCGCAAAATCTAAACAGCAACCACATGTGCGGCTCGACCCCGGACAACACGCTGATCGGCTGCGCTTCCATCTTTAACGGCGAGATCACACTGCTCAGTATGGACATCGAGACCGACACCTACACCCGCTATCCGGGTTACCCGGTCGACCTCCTCGACCTCGGGATCAGTGGCAAGGTCCCAGCAGGTTCGGTCAGGGAAGCCGCTGTCAACGCGGTACTGGCTGAGATGCAAAACGACGCAGACATAGTCACACCCGGCAGCTTTATACATGCGGTCTGCAGCAACTTCGACACCTCCAGCAAGCTGTGGTATGTCACCACGAACTGGAGTGCTGGCGGTGGCAACAAAGGCGGCATGCTGGTGGTAGACGTGTCAGACCCAACCGCACCGGCGGTGATTGAAGCGATCTATGGCGACAAGGACGACGGTATCCGCGGCTACGGCTGTGGCCTGCTGAACACCCCGGATGGCAAGTACATGGTCACCAACGTGGGACACAAGTCGAACACGGATGTCGAAGGCGTGCTCAAGTGGAAGTATGCCGATATCTACGACTGGTCCAAAACCGGCCCTGCCGACGAAGTCGAAATGAGCCAGGCGGACAACTCGGATGAGCCGGTACTGGGTGTTGCAAACGCCAGCTATAGTAGCCGTTCCGGTGATGCCCACGGCTCCGAGTTCGCCGGCCTGGGCAGCGGTTTTATGTGGCAGGTACAGCGCGTGGACGACAACATCCAGGTTCTGCCAACCAATGGCAAGCTGAAGGTCGTCAACAAGATCAGCGCGGAGTCGAGCGCACAACCGAATCCGACGATTGACGTCATCGACCGTTCCGCCCTGGGCACCCGCATGTACATCTCCACACGCAACGCGCAGCCGAGAACTGCAATCTCTGAGCTGGTGGACGTGCGGCGCGAACCGGGAGTAATGGTGTTTCGCACACTCTTTGGTTATAGAGGCAGCGTGCTGAAGACGGAGTCAATGGACTGCAAACCCGAGTACGAAGAGGCTGGCCGTACGCAGGAGATAGGCATCAACTGCACACAAAACACGGTAGTCGATGGCGTTACAACGGTGACCAACAGCTCGGACC
>JBATHJ010000497.1:0-6449 GCA_049666625.1 Gammaproteobacteria bacterium
CGGCCTTCCTGCGCCTCTAATGCAAACACGGGCAAAAAACTTAAAGTAATAATAACCAGTGAATAAAATAATGGCGGCCCAACCTCAACACATGCGTCTGTTATGACTTTTATCCTGCTTTCTACCGTATTGTTACTGGTGTGATTTCTTTCCAGATGTTTGTGAATGTTCTCGATCATAACGATAGTGGCATCAAGCATTGCACCTATGGCGATTGCTATGCCACCAAGTGACATGATGTTGGCATTAATCCCCTGGTACTTCATGATAATAAAGGCCGACAGAATTCCGACAGGCAAACTAATTGCAACCACCAGCGAAGACCGGATAAGCATTAAAAACAGCACACAGACCAGGATTACAACACTACTTTCTTCTATTAATTTACTGCTTAATGATTTTATTGAGCGCTCAATCAGGTCGGCCCTGTTATAGGTTTCGATAAGCTCCACACCCTTGGGCAGGGCCTGCTTTAGTTCTTCTATGCGCTTTTCTACAAGACGAATAGTATCGAGCGCATTTTCCTTCCAGCGCATAATGACTATTCCGCCAACAACCTCGCCCTTGCCATCTAGTTCGGCAACGCCTCTTCTTGGCGCAGGCCCGGTTCTTATCTGGGCAATATCACGTATAAAAACCGCATCGCCGACTGAATTAACACCAAGTGGTCCGACATCACCAATATCTTCGATACTGGATAAATAGCCATGCACACGAATCATGTACTCCGCTTCAGAGATTTCAATTACCGAAGCGCCCGATTCCTGGTTACCATTTCTTAGCGCATTGACTACTGATGCAAGTGTCACCAGTTCTTTTTGCAGTACATTTGGATCAATAACCACCTGATACTGCTTGACCATGCCGCCCAGTGACGCAATTTCAGCTACACCTGGAACAGATTCCAGCTCGTATTTCAGAAACCAGTCCTGAATAGCGCGCAGTTCTCCTAAATCATGTTGCCCGGTTCTATCAACCAGTGCGTATTCGTAAATCCAGCCAACGCCAGATGCATCCGGCCCTAGTGATGCTTTGGCACCCGCGGGTAAGTTCTTTTCAGCTTCGACCAGGTATTCTGCAACCCGTGATCTTGCCCAGTAAGGGTCAACATCTTCATCAAATAAAACGTAGACATAAGAATCACCAAAAAAAGAATACCCCCGCACCGTGGTCGCGCCAGGCACGGTCAACATGCCCGTGGTTATGGGGTAGGTAACCTGGTCTTCTATAATTTGTGGCGCCTGGCCGGGATAACTGGTTTTGATTATGACCTGGGTATCAGATAAATCGGGGATAGCATCAAGCGGGATACTGCCAATGGAACGGATGCCCCAGACAGCCAGGATAAAACTCATTATTATAATCAGCAGCCTGTTTTCTATAGACCACCGAATAATATGGCTGATCAATGCTCAGGCCCTTTAACTGGAGTACCTGGTGCAGTTGAACCAAGGCGTGAAATCTCTGCCCTGAGTTCACTCTCAGAGTCTAATAAAAATTGTCCGGATACAACGACCTTTGCACCTTCATTTAAACCAGATACAATTTCCACGTATTTATCATTATCTAGCCCGGTCACAACATCAACTGGCTGGAAGCGACCATTGCGTTTTGCGATCACGACCACGCTTTTAGAGCCCGTGCGAATCACCGCTGAGGATGGCACCAGTAATACATCACTTTTCGACTCTGCATAAACAGTCATTTCTGTCTGCATGCCCAGCCTTAAATCAAGCTTGTCATTGGCCTTGAAGTCCGCAAACAATTTAACAGCCGATGTACTGCTCTGGCCTAAATCTTCTACTTTACTCACTTCACCCTCCCAGCTTAACCCGGGAAAACGTCGTATAGACATTGAGATTCTCTGGCCAGCCTTAAGCCATATCCATTGCGTCTCGTATACATTGGCAAATGCAGAAATAGAATATAATGGCTTGAGCGTACCGATTTGCTCCCCCGGCTCTATCTTTTGCCCAAGACTGACATTTGACTCAGTCAACAAACCGGTAGCAGGATAGCGCAGGTGATAGATATTGGATGGCTTATTCGTTTGTATTAAAGCATTGAGTTCGTCAAAACTATAACCCAACGTACTTAGCTGCTGCTTCAAAACTCGCATATTCCTTACGTCATTTTCATTGTTCGCTGTTAAATACTGCTGCTGAAGTTGCAATATTTTATCTGATTCAAGTGAAATTATGACCTCATTTTTATAGAACTTGTTAACTTCCTCTGAGTGATTAATAAATGCAACAACGCCGGACACGGGTGATTTCAAATAAACATCTTCTGGCTTTTCAACTTTATTAATATAACCATATAGCTTTATGTTTCTATGAATACTATCTCTTGAAACGCCTGCTGTTTTGATACCAAAATTATTGATAACCGCTGGTTCAACGTAGATTTCAGCACGTGAGTTGCTGCCAGCATTCAAGGCCTGTAAATCACCTGCCTGCTTGCTAACCAGGGACATACCACAGATCGGGCAATCACCAGCGTGCTGCTGGTGAATGTGCGGATGCATGGGACAGGTGTAATATTCAGATTTAACTTCCTGCAGAAATTCAGGATCCACACTGATTTTAGATTCTTCTGGAGAAAATATCGGTGCAGAAAGCATGCCAAGCGTGAATGCTATGATTGCGGTAACAGAAATAAGAAATACGGGCTGCTTCATATGGCTAACTATAAATTAAACCTGCATTTATCTCCACAGCAACTCTGAAAGCTAAAAGCAGCAACATGAAAAAGCCGGCACTAATGCCGGCTTTTTCAGTTTTAGTAGTGACTAAAAACTACAAGCTGCCACAGACAGAGCCAGAGAAAGGATCAAGCACTCCATTTGTGTCTACAATACCTGTAACACAGAAGGTAAGGTTTTTGACTTTAGCCGACTGCGTCGTACTGACAGATGTCTGTCCATTAGTATTAGTCGCTGGACTTTCTGAAATGGTTTCAGTAATCGATCCAGTGAACTCTCCACTGACAACAGCACCGGCAACCGGGTTACCCAGATCGTCGACAACAACGATATCAGCAATACCAAACTTCGTACCTTTAACAGCATTTATGGTGCTCACTACTATTGAACCCACTTCTACACTGGTTGGGTCTCCGCCACCGTTATCTGCTAGTGTTGTTGCACTAGCAGTATTGGTATAACCAGATGCGCCAGCTATATTTGAAGCATTAACGCGGTAGAAATAAGTTGTCGATGCTGAAAGTCCGGTATCAGAGAAACTGGAGCTATCTGCAGAAAGCATAGCGATAACCGAGAAATTGACTCCATCTAAAGACTGTTCTACATGATAGGCGTCTTCATCAGTAGCATTATCTGTCCAGCTTAAGTCAATCCGGCTGCTTGAAACAGTACTTGCAGACAGGTTAGAAGGATCCGCCGGTATAGTTGGTGGTTCTCCTCCGCCAAGTTCATATTTATTCGAGAAACCAGCACCCACCGGAAAAGCTGGCGCGGGCGTTCCGCCAATAACATTCATCCAGCCCATTGCACCCTGGTCTTCATGGTCAAGAATATGGCAATGGAAGATGGTCTTGCCTTCATAAACCGTCGACGTTTGCGGACTCAAATCAAAGCGGACATTACAGGACTGGGCCATTGTATCGTAGTACTCACCTGCCTCGTAATCACCACAATTTTGTTGCGTCTGGAAATGATAAACATGTAAATGGAAAGGATGGTTAGTCGCACCTTTCACTTCCCATTCCTGAACGCCATCTGCGATAGTGGTAAATGTGGGAACATCGACATCAAACTTGCTGCCATTAATGGACCGGGCGCCCATACCCACTCTTTCGAAGTTTGTTACAGGTTCGTTTCTCAGGTCTCTGAGATAACCAGGTCTAAATGAAGCCCATTGAGAACTACCATCTGCTGCATATGGGTTTGCCACGCTAGCGGGAACTTGTGGAAGTCCAGCATCAGCATAGATATTTGCAACCACAGTATTTCCAATAGATAGTGTCGAGTCACCACTACAGCGAATTGCAAGACCTGCACGTGAAGCCCCTGACATCGTTAAACTATTACCGGTTAAATTCTTAGGTACCATAGTTCTCCAGACACCATCACGCGACATTAACGCCATTTCACACTGACTACCCACTGAAATAGTTTTGGACTTGGCATCAGCATCTGCGATCAACACACGCCAGTGCTGCCAGGTATTAGCCGGCAGACAAAGATTACCACCAACTTTACCATTCACGTTCCAGCCCGGGCTCAGCGTACCCGAAACCAGCGTATCGCCACCAGTTCCCGCTACACTTGTATCAAGGAACGAAATTGATAGCGCTTTTTCCTGCATTGCTGCAACGTTAGCAGGGATACCATCAAATTTATCGTCGATAATGATCAGGCCTAAAGCACCGCTCGATACCTGCAGAAAAGTTGAACCATGATGATGTGCGTGATACCAGAATGTGCCGCCCATATGGTCTGCTGGAATATCGTAAACATAATCGCCGCCATAACTGCCTTCGAAGATACGCGTGACATCATCACTTGGCGTATCACCGGAAATATGCAAGCCATGGGTATGTAAATTGGTTACGTTAGGGTCTTTAAAAGTATTATGTTCAGCACTGAGAGGCTCGTATGGAAGCAGGTTTTTGAACCTGAGCACGTATTTTTTACCCGGCTCCATCACTATGGTCGGACCGGGTACGGTAAGTGCATGACCTTCCTGCGCATACGCTCTAGTGGTAAGCGTTTGACCATTTATATTCAGGGTGACCTCGTCCATGACCAGTGTACCACTGGAATAACTGCCATGATCCGTCCATTGAAATAGTGCTGCGTCAGTAACGACATTGGTGGTCGGACAACTCGATGCATGCGCAAGCAAGGGTATGGCCAGGATGATAAAGAGAACCTGTGATAGTATTTTTTTCATTTTTAGCTCCGAAATCTTACTTATTCAGTGTGTTACTTAATTTATGGCTCGATTAATTCCATTTTTGTTTGTGGTCACATCAAATGCACAATCCATGCCAGAAGACACGGCAGCTATAACATGTTGTTAATTCTGAATTTTAAGAATATCCGCAGATAATTATTATTTCTCCTGCCTGACATTTTGCGACATCAGCATGACACAGTGACATTACCGGCTGTCACAAATGCCATACCTGTCAGTAAATGCTCGTTTAGTGACTGCATATTCAACACCAGGGCATCCGATAGTTGACATGCTCGTGTAACAGCTCAAGATAAACCGTCACATACCATCATTGAGCGTGCTGTGAAAATCTGGATATCAACCCGGCTGTTGCTGTTAACCCTGATCTGCCTGTTATCGTCACTGGTGGTTAACAGCGCACAGCTGGAAGCCTATAGTGATGACAGGGATTTCAATTTCTCACTGGCCGACTTAAGGGATAGCAAGCACGCCCTGCAGGACTACCGTGGCAAAGTAATACTGGTGAATTTCTGGGCCAGCTGGTGTCCGCCCTGTATCTATGAAATGCCGGAGTTGACCCGGCTTAAACAACAGCTGGCAGACAGGCCGTTTGAAATAATTGCAATCAATGTCGCTGAAAAAAAATATCGAGTGAGAAAATTTGCCCGGCTGATCAATTTTAATTTGCCAGTGCTGCTGGATACCCACAGTGAAACTTTTGATCACTGGGGCGTTAAAACACTGCCCACCAGTTTCCTGGTAGATAAACAGGGTCATATACGTTACCGCGTGCGCGGCAATCCGGGATGGGCGTCGGATGAAACCACGGGTATTATTAACAAGCTGCTGGACGAGAATCCAGTTCCAGAATAATCATGATTGCCTTTAGAATTGCAGGCAGGAGAAAATAATGCGCAACCCGATACTCACTCTTACCATAGCATTGTTGCTGTGCCTGAACTCTGCCGGCCTGCTTGCGGACGATAGCGCCCATCGTCAACAGGTTGAAAAACTATTCAAGCTGACCCAGATGGAAAAACGCATCCAGGAAAGTGTCGAATCTGTACTGCAGTTACAGCTCAGGCAAAACCCGCAAATCGCTGACAAGAAGGCAACCGTCGCCCGGTTTTTCGATAAATATATCGGCTGGAACGCACTCAAGGAAGATATTGCACAGATGTATATGAAAACTTTTTCTGAAAAAGAACTGGAAGATATTAATGCCTTTTACATCACACCGGCAGGCCAGAAAGTTATCAACATCGTGCCGCAGCTGGTACAACAAAGAAACCAGCTGGCGATGGAACGCTTGCAGGAGAACATTGGCGAGTTACAAAACATACTCGCGGGGAGCGCCGCACCCAGTCAGCCATAGCCTGTTATCAGTTTTCTGGCTGGCGATCTGAATCTATCGATCGGAACTCAATAGTATGCTCAGTCAACACGGATTTTATTGCTGTGAAATCTTCGTGCAGCAAAATCATTATCGGTTGAATCGAAGTCCACTTTCTAAAAAACACGGTGACT
>JBATHJ010000498.1:0-6185 GCA_049666625.1 Gammaproteobacteria bacterium
CGAAGACGCCGTGTTCAAAACCTACGGCTGCGGCAGCGCGATCGCCTCGAGCTCGTTGCTGACCGAATGGGTCAAGGGCAAAACCCTGGACGAAGCCAAGGCGATCAAGAACACCCAAATCGCCGAAGAACTGGCGCTGCCGCCGGTAAAAATCCACTGCTCGGTACTGGCAGAAGATGCGATTAATGCTGCGATTGATGATTACCGCAACAAGCATGCCTGAAACGGCCAGCAGACAATGATAAATAAAGCGCCCGCTTTGCGGGCGCTTTTGTATATGTGATTTGGTATTCGCTGACTATAATCAAGTCATTATGCTGAAAAACACGCCGCTCAAACTCAATTCATCCCAGCTGGTTTTTATTCTGCTGTGCATCGCGGTCAGCCTGGCTGGCTGGCGCTGGTTCCAGTCGCTGGCGCACAGCAGCCAGGCCGACTTTATGGTTCCCGAATTTACCGCCTACGATGAAATCTCGGAGCGTAAGCAGGCATTCCTCGATTATCTCTATCCACTGGTGGCGAATGCCAACATTCGGGTGTTACAGGACCGGAAACAACTGCTCGAGATAGAACAACGTTTGGCGCGCAACGATGCACCCAATCGTGAGCAGTTAATGATGCTGGAAAAGCTGGCCCTGCGTTACGATATCGATTTTAACAGTCAGAATCCACTGGGCACTATCGACAGATTATTAAAGCGTGTCGACGTGGTGCCGGTTTCACTGGTGCTTGCGCAGGCCGCGAATGAAACTGCCTGGGGGACTTCACGCTTTGCCACCGAGGCGAATAATTATTTTGGCCAGTGGTGTTACCGCAAGGGCTGCGGACTGGTGCCCGGGGCACGCACGCACGGTAAAAATCACGAAGTCAGAGTGTTCAGTTCGCCCGCGGAATCGGTCACGGCCTATATGCGTAATTTAAACCGTAACCGTGCCTACGCGGAACTGCGGACGCTGCGTCACGGGCTGCGCCAGAAGAACAGACCGGCAAGCGGGCACGCGCTGGCCAGCGGACTGGGAAAATACTCAGAACTTGGTAACACCTATGTCAGCAGTCTGCGTAGCATCATCCTCGCCAACCAGCTGCAGGACTATACGCAAAAATTTTACACAGGCCTGGCCGACTATCCTGATTTGCAGGCGCTGGTGGTCGGTCGCAAACACCTCAGCAGTAACACTCAGTACGATCGTTAAACCCGAAGATTTCCCGCCTATCCAGTTTGACAGCCTGCGTTTGCCCGCGTCAGCGGGTATAATGTGCCACTTTAGTCTGTCTTTCCGGGGAATAAAAAGTGCTAGAGGCATATCGCAAACACGTTGCAGAACGCGCATCTGAAGATTTACCACCCTTGCCACTCGACGCCGCGCAGGTGGCCTCGCTGGTCGAACTCATCAAGGATCCGCCGGCCGGTGAAGCACAGTTTCTACTCGACCTGCTGGTACACCGTGTGCCACCGGGTGTGGACCAGGCGGCCTATGTCAAGGCTGCATTTCTTGCCGATATCGCCAGGGGCAATGCTGCGTGTGATCTGATCGATCGCGTACGTGCAACCGAATTGCTCGGCACCATGCTGGGCGGCTATAACATTCAGCCGCTGATTGAGCTGCTGGATTACACCGAAACCGCGGAGTCTGCGGCGAAGGCGCTTTCGCACACCCTGCTGATTTACGATGCTTTCCACGATGTCGCTGATAAGGCGAAGACCAATGCGGCTGCTGCCAGCGTGCTGCGTTCCTGGGCGGACGCTGAATGGTTTACTTCGCAACCTGAACTTGCAAAAGAAATTACCGTGACGGTGTACAAAGTGCCGGGTGAAACCAACACCGATGATTTGTCACCTGCGACCGAAGCCTGGAGCCGTCCCGATATTCCCCTGCACGCGAAATCCATGCTGGTGAGCAAAATGCCCGTAGAAAATGGTTTGGGCCCGCTGGAAACCATCGCGGAACTGAAAAAGAAAGGTCACCCGGTGGCCTACGTGGGTGACGTAGTCGGTACCGGTTCATCGCGCAAGTCTGCGATCAATTCAGTGCTGTGGCATATGGGGGTTGAAATTCCCTATGTACCTAATAAGCACGAAGGCGGAGTAGTACTCGGTAACAAGATCGCGCCGATTTTTTTCAACACCGCGGAAGATTCTGGTGCGTTACCGATTGAATGTGATGTATCGGCTATGGAAACCGGTGATGTGATTACGATTCGTCCATACGACGGCGTAATCACTAATGAGGCTGGTAAAGAAATTTGCAGTTTCACCCTGGCGCCCACGACTATGCCAGATGAAGTGCGCGCCAATGGTCGCATTCCTTTGATCATTGGTCGCGGCCTGACTGACCGTGCACGCGAGTACCTCGGCGAAGTCCATTCCGAGGTTTTTCTGCGCCCGGCAACAGGCGCAGACACCGGCAAAGGCTACACCCTGGCACAGAAAATTGTCGGCAAGGCCTGCGGTGTTGCAGGTGTGCGCCCGGGCACGTATTGTGAACCGCGCATGACCACGGTGGGTTCGCAGGACACCACCGGCGCGATGACTCGCGATGAACTCAAAGAACTTGCCTGCCTGGGTTTTTCCGCTGACCTGGTGATGCAAAGCTTCTGTCATACCGCGGCGTATCCCAAGCCGGTGGATATCAAGCTGCAGCATGAGCTGCCAGATTTCATGCAAACTCGCAGCGGTGTTTCGCTGCGCCCGGGTGACGGCATTATTCATTCCTGGCTGAACCGCATGCTCCGGCCCGACACCGTCGGTACCGGCGGTGATTCGCACACCCGTGTCCCGATGGGGATCAGTTTTCCTGCCGGTTCCGGGCTGGTAGCATTTGCCGCGGCGCTGGGGGTGATGCCACTCGATATGCCCGAGTCCGTGCTGGTGCGCTTCAAGGGCGAGATGCAACCGGGTATTACCCTGCGTGACCTGGTCAATGCCATACCCTACGTGGCCATTCAGAAAGGCCTGCTCACGGTCGAGAAAAAAGGCAAGAAAAATACATTCAATGGCCGCGTGCTGGAAATCGAAGGCCTGCCAGATCTAAAACTCGAACAGGCATTTGAATTTGCCGATGCCTCGGCCGAGCGTTCAGCCAATGGTTGCACCGTGCGTCTTGGCAAAGCACCGATTATTGAATACCTGACTTCAAACGTGACCCTGCTGAAATCGATGATTGCGAAAGGCTACGGTGATCGCAAAACCATTGAACGTCGCATCATCGCAATGCAGGACTGGCTGGCGAACCCGCAATTGCTCGAACCCGATGCCGATGCCGAATACGCCGAAATTATCGAAATCGACCTGGCCGATATAAAGGAACCCCTGCTCGCATGTCCGAACGATCCTGACGATATCAAACCGCTGTCAGCCGTTGCCGGTGAAAAAGTCGACGAGGTATTCATCGGATCGTGCATGACCAATATTGGCCATTATCGTGCAGCGGGGAAAGTGCTCGAAGGCAAACTCAATGTGCCGACACGCTTATGGATTGCGCCGCCGACACGCATGGATGAGTTTCAGCTGAAAGAAGAAGGCTATTACAATATTTTCGGCAAGGCCGGTGCGCGTCTTGAAATGCCGGGTTGTTCGTTGTGCATGGGTAACCAGGCGCGTGTTGCCGACGGTGCTACCGTGCTGTCAACCTCGACACGTAACTTTCCCAACAGGCTGGGCAAAGGCGCCAATGTTTACCTCGCATCGGCAGAACTGAGTGCGGTGACTTCGTTGCTGGGCTATATACCGACAGTGGCCGAATACATGGATCACATCAAGTCGCTGGCACCCATGGCAGACGAGCTGTATCGTTATCTGAACTTCGACCAGATCCAGAATTACCAGGACATGGCGAACACTGTTGAAGTGTCATTAAGTTGAGTGCAGGCATGCGCGCATAGTATATGAACTCACTGATCTATATAGCCTGCGGGGGTGCAGTGGGCGCCGTGTTTCGTTATGGCGCGTCACTCGGTGTGTATTCTGTGATGGGGCGTGGTTTTCCGTATGGAACATTGTTCGTCAATGTCAGCGGTTCTTTGCTAATGGGATTTCTCAGTGTCATCCTGCTCGATCGTTTCAATGTTGGCCCCGAATGGCGCGCGGCGATACTGGTGGGTTTGCTCGGGTCGTTTACCACGTTCTCGACTTTTTCAATCGAAACACTCAATCTACTGGAGCAGGGTGATATAACGCGCGCAATACTCAACATGGCATTAAGCGTTGCAGTGTGTTTGCTGGCAGTATGGTTTGGGGTAATCCTCGGGAGGCAGTTATGAAAGTCACGGTTGCCAGAATTTATGTGACTGAATCCGATCACATCCATACAAAAATATTTCAGCGGCTGCACGATGAACACAAGGTACAAGGTGTCACCATGTTTCGCGGAATTTCCGGCTTTGGCCGTTCGGGCAAAATGCATTCATCTACCCTGATCGACCTGGCGTTCGATTTGCCGGTAGTTATCGAATTCTTTGACGAGGCCGAGAAAGTGGCCGCGGCGCTGGAATCATTGCAGGACCTGGTACCGCCCAAACATGTCATCACTTTCCTGGCAGAATTTAACTAAACCTGTAAACAATATAACGAACCCGGTCCTATGCTTGATCCCAGACTTATACGTGCAGACATCGCCGATGTAGCAACACAGCTTTCCCGCCGTGGCTATAGCCTCGATACGGCTGCGCTCGAATCGCTTGAGGCCCGCCGCAAGGCATACCAGGTTGAAACCGAGGCGCTGCAAAACGAACGCAATACAAAATCTAAAAGTATCGGCAAGGCCAAGGCCGCGGGTGAAGACATCCAGCCATTGCTGGCCGAAGTGGCCGGGCTGGGTGACAAGCTCGAACAGGCCAAGCAGGCATTGCAGGATGTGCAACAACAGATGGATGACATCCTGCTGGGCGTTCCCAACCTGCCGCATGCGTCAGTACCTGCCGGCAAGGATGAAAATGATAATGTCGAGATACGCCGCTGGGGTGAACCGCGGGTGTTAGATTTTGAGGTGCGTGATCATGTCGACCTGGGTGCGCAGCAGAACTGGCTCGATTTTGATACCGCGAGCAAGCTCACCGGTTCACGTTTCGTGGTGTTGCATAGCCAGATGGCAAAACTGCATCGTGCGCTGATCCAGTTCATGCTCGATCTGCATACAGAGCAACATGGCTATGAAGAAGTCTACGTACCGTACATCGTCAATCGCGACAGCCTGCGCGGCACCGGCCAGTTACCCAAGTTTGAAGAAGAACTGTTCTGTGTCGATGACGAGCAGGGCTATTACCTGATTCCCACCGCAGAAGTGCCGGTCACCAACCTGGTGCGCGATGTGATAGTTGATGCGCAGCAGTTACCGCTCAAGTTTGCCTGCCACACGCCGTGTTTTCGCTCCGAGGCCGGTTCGTATGGAAAGGACACGCGGGGCATGATTCGCCAGCACCAGTTTGAAAAAATCGAACTGGTACAGCTGGTCAGGCCGCAGGATGCCTGGGATGCACTCGAAGCCCTGACTGCAAATGCAGAAACCGTGTTGCAAAAACTTGAACTACCATACCGCGTGATGGCATTGTGTTCGGGTGATATGGGTTTTTCATCAGCAAAAACCTACGACCTGGAAGTCTGGTTGCCGGGCCAGCAGGCGTACCGTGAAATTTCATCCTGCAGCTGCTTTACCGATTTCCAGGCACGACGCATGCAGGCGCGCTGGCGTAATCCCGACACCGGCAAGCCCGAGCTGCTCAATACCCTCAACGGCTCTGCGCTCGCAGTGGGCAGAACCCTGGTCGCGGTGATTGAAAACTATCAGCAGGCAGATGGCAGTATCGCCGTGCCCGAAGTTTTGCGGCCTTACATGGGCGGTGTTGAGCGCTTGCAGGCTTAAATCTAAAACAAACTATTTGCCACAGAGGTCACAGAGGGCACAGAGTTAAAAAGCCAAAATAATTATTGTCCGCAAATGAACGCTAATGTACGCAAATAAAGTAAAAATTCATGAGGACAGTCATCCTGAGCCGCTTTGGCGATGGATTCGGGCTCGTGGTAGCGTCAGCTTCATCTGCCAGAAAAACAGACATCATAATGACAATTTTATTGTTTTACATTCGCGTTATTCGCGTTCATTTACTACGCGCTGTCCTGCGCTTCGCACTTCGGGCCGCACTGTCGTGCGTTCAAAATGCTCCAGGCATTTTAGTGCGGACAACTATTT
>JBATHJ010000499.1:0-1961 GCA_049666625.1 Gammaproteobacteria bacterium
GAAGACATGGGTGAAGTCGAAGCCGCCCGGGTGCTGGTGGGGGGATTAATCGCCAGCGGTGAAATCACCGATGAGTACGAACTGAGGTTTTTGAGCGAGAAAATCCGGGTACTGGAGGAAAAAGCGTCATCTCTACGACAAGGTGTTGAATAGTCGACATAAAACGGCAGATAAGCGGCGCAAAAACGACTGCAATGCGTGGTTTTATGGTCTATAAACACTTGGTATGGTAATTGCAGCTGTTCTGGTACGAACAGTAATAAAAACAATAATCTGGCAATTAATCGAATGAGACTGAAGGTATGAATACATTAAATGTAAACAGCTGCCCGCTGGCACGAAAACAGTCAGGTTTTACCCTGATTGAAATCGCCATTGTACTGGTCATTATCGGCCTGCTGCTCGGCGGTGTGCTCAAAGGCCAGGAGCTGATCAACACCGCACGCGTACGCGCACTGAACAACACGGTTGATGGCATCACCGCGGCATGGTTCAGCTTTCAGGATCGCTACCGCGCTTTTCCAGGTGATTATGTCACCGTACAGTCTAGTGTAAATCTTCCCGGTGCGCCTGACGGTGGTAACGGCAATGGCCTGGTTGATACGGATGCAGAACGCGGACGGGTCTGGGTGCATCTTGAAACCGCAGGTTATCTTACCGGCGGTTATGACGATGACACAGTGACGGTAGCAGCAACTGATTACGCCTGCCTGACCACCAACTGCCCGGACAACGGGTTTGGCGCTGGCATGAACCTGAGTTATGGCACCATGGTACAGACCGGTGCAGTGGCTGCACACGAGCTTATTACCGGTCGTGGTATTCCGGTCGAAGTACTGGCCGAGCTTGATCGTAAAGTCGATGACGGCCAGGCCGGCACCGGCGCAATGCAACTGGGTATTGCCGGTACAGGCTGGATAGCGGCTGACGAAACTGCCTGTGAAAACGGTGCAGGTTATGAGCTGCAGGCACCGAGTTCAAACTGTGCCGCAGTGTTCAGAAATTTCTGATGCCGGTCAACGTTTGACAGCAAAGTTTACATATCTGGATTAATCAAAAAGAGCCCAACATACGGGCTCTTTTTTTGTGAGAGATAAAATAACAATCATGAGTCAATATGCTATCGAATGCCAGAGCGTGTGCAAGTCATACGGCAACAAGTATGTGCTTGATGATGTCAGCTTAAAAATAGCCGAGGGCGAATTTTTTGGCCTGGTCGGCATGAATGGCAGCGGTAAAACCACCTTGATAAAAGCCATGCTGGATTTAACTGCGTGTGACTCGGGCACTATAAAATTGTTTGGCAAATCACATCGCATGGTCAGTGCACGCGAACACATTGCCTACCTGCCGGACAGGTTCACCCCGCCGGCGTATTTGCGCTGCCAGGATTTCCTGGCCTACATGCTCGCGCTGCATAACAGTCATTGCGATATTCCACATATACATAAGATGTTTGATGAGCTGGAACTCGACAAGGATGTATTGAAAGCCTCGGTCATCAGCCTGTCCAAAGGCATGACACAAAAACTCGGATTGATCTCCTGCCTGCTAAGTGGAAAAAAACTCCTGGTACTCGATGAGCCAATGAGCGGCCTCGATCCACGCGCCCGCGTACTGTTCAAACAACAGCTGAAAAAACTGAAGGCGGACGGTGCCAGTGTTTTCTTCAGTTCACACGCCCTGGCAGATGTCGAAGAACTCGCTGACAACATGGCCGTGCTACACCACGGCAAGGTCAGGTTCTTCGGCAGTCACAAAGATTTCAAAAAACAGTACGGCAGCGAAAACCTCGAACAGGCTTACATGAACTGTGTCGGTGCGGTGATTTTGGAAGGATAGAAAATATTAATTATCCGCGGATGAACGCAGATAAACGCGGATGTTTGTATTGCGCCTGCGGCGCATGGTTTTTTACAACGTAAATTAGTTTTTATCTGTGTTCATCTGCGTTCATCCGT
>JBATHJ010000500.1:0-2020 GCA_049666625.1 Gammaproteobacteria bacterium
TGTGCCTTGCCCTGGCCGACTCAAGCAGGCCAATCACCGGGTTGCGACCGCAGGCGTCATCGTATTCGATCGCCTCGCTGTCCAGGTTTTCGATCGCAGCACAGGTTTTAGCATCCATGGCTCTTGCAGTTGCGTAATCATGGTAATGGCTAAGATCTGAAGAGATAACAATCAGGGTTTCTTCGCTGCCCCACAAAGCTTCAATGACCTCGTGCACTTCATGCGCACGGGTATCGCCCACCACAATGGGCACAATGGAAAAGCTTTCGAGCATTTCCTGTAAAAACGGCAATTGTACTTCCAGGCTGTGTTCCTGTTGATGAGATAGGTCATATTCCTGCACCTGGGGAAGTTGTAGTATTTTGCTGATAGCTTTACGGTCGAGCGGGATTTTGCCCAGCGGTGTTTCGAAGTAATCGACGCCGGGCACGGCGAGACCGCGCAGCGGTACCCGGTGGCTCGGGCCCAGCAGGACTACGCGATTGATCGTTTGCCTGGCGCGGGCTAACCGGGCATAGGCCTGGGCGGCGATCGGGCCTGAATACATGTACCCTGCGTGTGGCACGATGAGCGCCTTGGGCGCATGGTCGCCGGCGGATGCTGCCGCGATATATTTCTGAATGTCGTGATGCAGGGTCGCAGCATCACCCGGGTAGAAAAGATTTGCAACAGCAGCAGATCGTATGCTCATGATAGTCCTCCGCGTTTATATTATGCGTCGATTGAGCGTAAGTTGTACAGCGTTGGACAAACTGAGGTACTAATAGTGACACATGAAAAAGAATTAATATCGCTTGCTGACCCAGGCGTAGTGCCTACAAAATACTGGCATCGGCTGGATGACGGTCGGGTACAGTGCGATCTCTGCCCGCGCGAATGTAAACTGCACGAGGGCCAGCGCGGCCTTTGCTTCGTGCGTGCCTGTGTCGACAGCCAGATTGTGTCGACGACTTACGGCCGTTCCAGTGGTTACTGCATTGACCCGATCGAAAAAAAACCCTTGAATCATTTTTTACCGGGGACATCGGTGCTGTCATTTGGTACCGCGGGCTGCAATCTTGCGTGCAAATTTTGCCAGAACTGGGATATCAGTAAATCGCGCGAGCTGGACACGCTGATGGACCATGCCAGTCCCCAGGCGATTGCCAATGCCGCTGCGCGACTTGATTGCAGAAGTGTGTCGTATACCTACAACGACCCGGTGATATTTCATGAATACGCAATTGATGTGGCGCTAGCCTGTAAAGAAAAAAACATTAAATCAGTCGCAGTCACCGCGGGCTATGTCTGCAAGGAACCGCGGATCGAATTTTACAAACATATGGACGCTGCAAATGTCGACCTCAAGGCGTTTACCGAAAAATTTTACTGGAAACTTACAGGCTCGCATTTGCAGCCGGTACTGGAAACCATCGAATATATTGTGCATGAAACCGACGTCTGGCTTGAACTTACCACGCTGCTGATACCCGGGCAGAATGACAGTGACAAGGAGCTGGAAGAAATGACCCAGTGGGTCGTCGAAAAACTCGGCCCTGATGTACCGATGCATTTCACCGCGTTTCATCCGGATTACAAAATGACCGACGTTGCCAGTACACCGCTGGCGACATTGCAGCGCGCCAGAAACATCGCGATGAAGAACGGCGTACGCTATGCCTATATTGGCAACGCGCATGATGTTGAAGGTGACAGCACCTATTGCCACAAATGCGGCACGCGCCTGATCGAACGCGACTGGTACGTGCTGGGCGACTGGCAGCTGGATGCGAACGGCTGCTGCAAAAAATGCGGCACCCGCTGCGCAGGCATATTCGAAGCCGAACACGGCGCCTGGGGCTCAAAACGCCAGGTGGTCAGATTGGCTGATTATGTCGAGTGAAAACACTAATTATCCACGGATGAACGCACTAAAATGCCGGGAGCATTTTGAACGCACGATAGTGCGGCCCAAAGGGCGAAGCGCAGGAGAGCGCGAAGTAAATGAACACGGATAACAATAAACAACTCAGTCCGCGAA
>JBATHJ010000501.1:0-7764 GCA_049666625.1 Gammaproteobacteria bacterium
CTGTTAGCGCGCTCGAGTTGAACTACCATTATGCCGGGTTCTGCAGTACAACAGTTTCGATGCCACTGCTTTCACCCGATGGCAGCTTGAAGCCAGATACTGACCGGCTCAATTCACCTGACAATTCATTCAGTGCGTTCAGCGAGGTTGATGTTTCCTCTGTCCCTTCGGATGTTTGAAGCGTAATTTCCTGAATCACGTTCATTGAAAGTGAAACATTGTTCGCGACCTCGGACTGCTTACGCGCCGAATCGGAAATTCCCTGAATCAGTTTTGAAAGCTCAGTTGAGACATCCTCAATTTCTTTCAGCGCCTCGCCCGCGTCTTCCGCCATGGCAGCACCCGAGACCACACCCGAGGTACTCATCTCCATAGATTTCACGGCTTCATTGGTATCAGCCTGAATCGTGTTCACCAGGCCTTCAATCTGTTTGGTTGCATTACCAGCACGTTCCGCAAGGCGTTGTACTTCGTCGGCAACCACCGCGAATCCGCGGCCGGCATCACCCGCTGTCGATGCCTGGATCGCTGCGTTCAATGCAAGGATGTTCGTCTGATCAGCAATTTCAGTAATCAGCCCCACGATGTCACCAATCTCCTGCGATGATTCACCGAGACGTTTGATACGTTTTGATGTTTCCTGAATCTGTTCACGAATGCTTTCCATGCTGCCAATGGTCTTGCGTACCACGTCAGCACCTTTCTGTGCGATTTCCACCGACTTGAGTGCAACCTCGGCAGACTCGGCGGCTTCTCGTGTTACTGACTCCATCGATTCGGCCATGTCGGTGACCGCCGCACTCGCAGATGCAATTTCTCGCGCCTGCTTGTTGGATGCGTCAGCCAGTGTGTTCGCAGTCTTCTGGGTTTTGTCCGCCGATGATGAAACTTCGGCAGCAGTTGAGTTAATCGTGGTTACCAGGGTGCGCAATGCATCAATAGTGAAGTTTACCGAGTCGGCGATCGCGCCGGTAATTTCTTCTGTGACTGTTGCATGCACTGTCAGGTCACCGTCAGCGAGGTTTGCCATCTCATCAAGCAGGCGCAAAATGGCACGCTGGTTTCTGCGGTTATTTTCCAGCGCCTGTTCCTCGCGCTTCCTTGCATCACGAATCAACAAATAACCCAGGACCATGATAAGCAGTACCGCAATACCACCTGAAGCAATACCTGCGTACTGAATTTTATCCAGCTGCGCGCCCTGCCCATTGATCGCAGCCTGCATGACCTTAAGTTCGCCCAGCAACTCTTCACTGTCACTACCGATGCGTCCGGCAGCGTCCTTAACTTCAAACAGCTCTGGCGACAGCTCAAGAATGCCCGCGATATTGTCACTCACCGCGCTAATTAACATTGCCACTTCTCGCAGCTTGCTAACAGCCTCCTTATCGGTCACCTGCTCAATACGTAAACTGGTGGACCCTTTCAATAAACCTTCGAGCACGCGTCCGAACAAGGCAGCGTCACGACCGAAACGGTCTGCTGCCGCTGCCGCGGTTTCGCCGCCTGCCAGCACCTGGTTAAGGTTGTTCTTAATACGATGTGACAGCATCATCTGGCGGCTGGCCAGATAAATTTGCCGCGTTGATGCATTTTTCTCCATCAACACGCCGACTACCTCGTCGGAATAGGTCAACATCTGCGGGATAAAACTATCGATGACGTTGTATAGCTCGCCCACTTCTGAAATCGGTTGTTTGCCGTTGAGAATAACTTCGATATCACTTCGGTACTTACGCCAGCTGGTTTCCACTGCATCCAGCACCGGTGCCATATCTGCGCTCAACGGAGGCGTACCCGTCATGGTATCACCCGCACGAAAAGCATCAAGAATAGCGTCAAAGCGCAGGCGTGACTCCAGCAAACTGCCAAAATCATTTTCTTTACCAGACGACGCACCCAGAGAGAACGTTGCCATCTGTTGTGATAACAGCAACTGTTCAGCTGCCAGTTCAATATGTTTCTGCAAGTCTGAACGCTTGTTACCCACGTAATACAGGCTAACCAGCATGACAATGATGAATACCGCCAGCAGAATACCGAGTATCAGCAGCGGCCTGCCGATAGCTGCTGATTTTTTATCTGCGCTCATAACATACCCTCTCCAATTTCTACGTTGCCGGCGCTACCGGCTTTATTCTTTTTATAGCGACGCTTGTGCAAAACGTTCATCCTTTACCATCTGGGCAAAACTGAATACCGGCCAGCGTTCGCTGTCCTGCACGTATACCTTTTCAACAAAAGGCGAAATACTTTCATGTACGTTGGGCAGGTCACGGCTTTCATCTTTTGCCATAAAATGCCGCATGCCAAAAACTTCTTCCACAATCAGGCCAGTATTGAACCCCTTGTAATTGATAACAATCACGCGGCCCTTCCTGCGCTGCTTGATGTCTTCACCAAGCATATAACCTTTCAGGTCCATAATCGGTAACAGGTTACCGCGTACATTGGCTACCCCGACGACCCATGATTTCACACCAGGGACAGCGGTAAATTTTGGCAAGTCGAGTATTTCCTTAACCTCATCCATCGGAGCGATCAACCTGTCATCGCCAAGCCGGAAACCAACCCCAACCCATTCTTTTTCAGCCGAACCGATTTTGGGCAATCCAGCGGCATTAACCGCACAACGACGCTCGATGTCCTGTAGCAGGCTGAATGGATCAACGACTTCTTGCTCGGTTACAGACATGGCGCTAAGAGCCTGTTCCCTAACTCGCCAGCGCGTTGTTAACTCGTTCAATCAGTGCTTTTTCCTGCACCGGTTTAACGATGTAGTCTTTTGCGCCCTGCCGCATTGCCCAGACCTTGTCAGTTTCCTGGTCCTTGGTAGTGACGATGATGACTGGAATTGATGCAGTTTCGCTTTGCTTGGAAAGCTGACGCGTTGCCTGGAAGCCGTTCATGCCTGGCATGACAACATCCATCAGAACCAGGTCAGGCTGGATTTCTTTTGCCGCGACAACCCCGTCTTCTCCAGAAGTAGCCACGACGACCTCATGGCCGTTCTTTTCCAGCATGGTCTGCAATACGTGGACTTCAGTAGGAGAATCATCAACTACAAGTATTTTTGCCATTGTTGTAACACCAGTTAGTATTAATTGTTATTGTCTGGATTCGTGAACCAGCTATTTCACCCTGGCGTGTTCTTTTATAGCGCCAAGTAGATCTTCTTTGGTAAAGGGCTTTGTCAGATATTGCGTGGAACCCACGATGCGTCCACGTGCCCGGTCAAAAATGCTGTCCTTACTGGAAAGCATAATCACTGGCGTGTCCCTGAACACACTATTGTTTTTTATAAGCGCGCAGGTCTGATACCCATCCAGCCGTGGCATCATGATGTCGACGAATATAATATCTGGCCGAGTCTCGGCAATCTTGGAAAGCGCCTCAAATCCATCTACTGCAGTGACAACCTCACAACCCTCTTTTTTCAGGAGGTTTTCAGCAGTACGGCGTATGGTTTTACTATCGTCAATAACCATTACGCGCAAATCACGCAAGCCAGCAGTATCTTCTGCCATAGCTATCTCGTTCATTTAAAAATTAGCCCTTATACAGCGGATAAATTGAATGTAGACCATGTTTTAAGTATTGGCAATGAATAAAAAAATCTATAACTAAATTGGCCAAAAAATTGCTTGCCAGTTCAAATTTAAGTACATTCAACGCCTTAGTCTTAACCGCCACCCCGCCAGGAAATCATCATGGGTAACGCCGTCAAATTGCGTCTTGGGATAGTGATGGATCCCATCGAGCATATAAAAACCTACAAAGATAGCAGCTTTGCCATGCTGCTGGCGGCACAAAAACGGGGCTGGCAGCTGTTTTACATGCAGGCGAAGGACCTTTACGCTGACAGCGATACGGCTTATGCCGATTGCCGCAGCTTGACAGTCGAGGATAACCCCGAGCACTGGTTCGAGCTGGGACCCTACGATAACATCGAGCTGGCTGCGCTGGACGCGATTCTGATGCGTAAAGACCCGCCATTCGACATGGAATATATCAACACCACCTATATGCTCGACCTCGCCGAGCGTGCCGGCTGCCTGATCGTCAACCGCCCGAACAGCCTGCGCGATGCCAATGAAAAAATGTTTATCACCCGGTTTCCCCAATGTTGTACACCGATGCTGGTCTCGCGCAATCCACGTCGCCTGCGAATGTTTGTAGAGCAGCACAAAGATGTCATTCTCAAACCACTGGATGGCATGGGCGGCATGTCGATATTCCGTGTCAGTCCGAACGATGCCAATCTGTCGGTGATACTTGAAACCATCAGCCAGCACGGCGCAAAAACGGTCATGGCACAGTGTTTTATTCCCGAAATCAGCGCGGGTGACAAGCGCATTCTGCTGGTCGATGGCGAAGCCGTGCCCTATGCGCTGGCACGCATACCCGCGCAGGGCGAAACCCGCGGCAACCTCGCCGCCGGCGGCCAGGCGGTGGGGCGTGAACTCAGCGAACGTGATCACTGGATATGCCAGCAGGTCGGGCCGGTGCTGAAAGACATGGGCATCCTGTTTGCCGGCATCGATGTCATCGGCGACTATCTCACCGAAATTAATATCACCAGTCCGACCTGCATTCGCGAACTCGACAGCCTGTATAAACTCGACATTGGCTCACAGCTGATGGATGCCATTGCCGCAAAACGTGCCCGCTGAAACCCGCATGTTTATATACCGCAAGTACATTATCGCCCTGTTGTGCCTGGGACTGGCGGCGTGCTCGCAAGACAGTGATGTCGAAACCCCGGAACATAAAACCAGCCTGCTGCTGTTTGGCACGATCATCGAAATCACCCTGTATGACACCGACACCGAACTGGCAGAAAGTGCATTTACCCGGCTGGAAACCGACTTCAGTCGCTGGCACCAGCACTGGAGTCCATGGACCGATGGCGAACTCGCCCAACTCAACCAGCATATTGCACAGGGCAAACCCTTCCAGGTCGATACCGAGTTGCGCGCAATGCTTCAATCAGCCGCTGAACTTTCCGCGAAAACCAGCACACTTTTCAACCCCGCGATCGGCGAGCTGATCAATCTCTGGCAATTTCATCGCCATGAAGAACCCGGTATCGAACCGCCGGATGCAGCCGCTATCAGGCAGATCGTCGCACGCCACCCCAGCATGGTCGATATCGTCATAAACGGTGACATCATTACCAGCACTAATTCCGCTGTGCAGCTTAGTCCTGGCGCCTTTGCCAAGGGTTACGCCATCGACATCGCGCTCAACACCCTGCAGTCAATGGGTATTCGAAATGCCGTCATCAATGCCGGTGGCGACCTCAAGGTCATCGGCCGGCATGGTGCGCGCAACTGGCGCGTGGGGATTCGGCATCCGCGCCAGCAGGGCGTGCTTGGCTGGCTGGATGTAGCGCCGGGTGAAAGTGTATTCACCTCGGGCGATTACGAGCGTTTTTATATGTACCAGGGCCGGCGCATGCACCATATTCTCGACCCGCGCAGCGGATACCCTGCCACAGGCCTGCAGTCGGTCACCGTGGTGCATGCCGATGCCGGAACCGCCGATGCTGCGGCCACAGCACTGTTCGTGGCCGGGCCTGAGCACTGGTATGAAATTGCACGCGCACTGGGCATCAAACACGTTATGCTGGTGGATGAAACCGGCACAATCCAGGTCAGCCCGGCGCTGGCGGAGCGCGTGCATTTCACCGCTGGCGATACTGCCAGCACAATTCTCAGTCAGCCTCTATAATCAATCAAAATCGAAACGCCCCAGGGCGGGCAAAATCGCGCCTGAATAACTATAATGAACAGAGCGTCACCCGCACAATAATATATGAACAAAAATCTGCCACCATCGCCGAAGATTACAGACCATGACCGCCTCGGACTGACTTTTTTTCTGGCGGCGATATTTCACGGCATCGTCATTCTCGGCGTCACTTTCAGCATCGCCCCCGCGGCTGAAAATCCACAGACGCCAACGCTGGATGTCATTATTGTTCAAACCCAGAATCGCTCCGAGAACAAAGACGCCAGATACCTCGCCCAGATCACGCAACAGGGCGGCGGCGAAAGCGAAGAAAAAACCCGGCCGCGCGATATTTTTACCGCGCCCACATTATCACCAGACCCCGGCATAGCCATGCAGACCAGCATGCAGCAGGTCGCCAGCCTGACCCAGCCGGATGAAATCAAATTATTACACCAGGCAAAATCCGATTTTCAGATTCGAACCGAAAAAGAAGCCAGCAAGCGCGAAGACCTCAACCGCGAGGAACAGGTCAGCCAGCAGCAAATGCAAACTGCCCGGCTGGCGGAAGAGCTCAGCGCGATCATTGAAAATGAAGCCGAGCGCCCCAAGGTTAAGTTCATGAACTCGAGCACCAAAGAATTTCTGCCGGCACGCTATATGCGCGACTGGATCAACCGCGTCGAGCGCATCGGCAACCTGAATTACCCCGACCAGGCGCGGCGCGAAAGCCTCAGCGGCACCCTGATCCTGGACGTGGCAATCAATTCGAAAGGCGAATTAATCAAGACCGACCTGCGCCGTTCTTCCGGCCACCAGGTGCTGGACGATGCCGCGCAGCGTATTGTAAAACTGGCCGCGCCCTACCCTGCCTTTCCTGAAAAACTCAGGCAGGAAGCCGATGTCATACACATTACGCGCAGCTGGGAATTTCTCGCCAGCAACCAGATTCGGAGCCAGTAATGGAAAGCACATTTTTAAATGACCATTTCATCATCGCCATGCCCGACCTGGCGGACCCGAATTTCGGCAACACCGTTACGTATATTTGCGAACATGATGAAAACGGCAGCTTCGGCATTGTGATCAATCGTGAAACCGATATCACCCTGCTGGAAGTCATGCAGCAAATGAAAATCGAATCTGGGAACAGCCCGAAACGCGACCAGGTCGTGTTTCTTGGCGGACCGGTGCAACAGGGGCGCGGCTTCGTGCTCCACCGCCCGCCTGGTGACTGGGACTCGACTTTGAAGATCAACCAGCACATTGCACTGACAACCTCACGCGACATCATCGAAGCCATCGCCAGGAACGAAGGCCCGGATGATGCCATAGTCGCACTGGGCTATGCAGGCTGGGCACCCGGCCAGCTCGAGCAGGAACTGGCCGCCAACAGCTGGCTGAGCTGTCCGGCGAATGAACAGATTATTTTTGATATTCCCCCCCGAGACCGCTGGCAGGCAGCTGCCGATATCATCGGCGTTGATCTGCAACTGCTGAGCCACGATGCCGGACACGCCTGAGTCGATCCGCTCTGTACTCGGCATTGACTACGGTAAAAAACGCATAGGCATAGCCACCGGCCAGACCATCACCGGTACTGCCACCCCGGTGACCACCCTGAACCAGGTCAACGGCGAACCCGACTGGGCTGGCTTGCAACAACAGATCGAGCGCTGGCGACCGGATGCCCTGCTGGTAGGCATCCCGTATCACACCGATGGCAGTGAAAGTCCGATGACAGAAACTGTTCGTGCCTTTTGTCGCACGCTGCAGCAGCACTTTTCGCAACCTATTATCGAAGTCAATGAAACCCTGAGCTCATACGAAGCTGAAGATCTTCTGCGCCAGCACAAAAAAATAGGCCAGCATAACAAGCAGGAGATTGATAGAATGGCGGCCGCCCTGATCGTACAAAGCTGGCTCGACCAGCACTGAAGTACACCTATGGATGATATTGCCAAACCAGACGCGCTTCTGGCACAGATGGCAGAAACTCTAAAACAGTTGCTCGCATCACGAGCTATCGAC
>JBATHJ010000502.1:0-2794 GCA_049666625.1 Gammaproteobacteria bacterium
ACAATTCTGGACAGGTTCTCGCCGGAACTTAATCGCCGCCTGACAGACAAACCTCGCTGAATCCTGAGAATAAGCTCTTTACATGACCTGTGTCCGACAGGATGCATGGCACTATCATCATGTATTCCTATAATTATGCAAAATTAACCCCCCTGGTTTGTGCCTGACGATTGCGTGTAATGACGGGCCATCCACCGCCAGACCTGAGAGAGTGCTGCAATGACTGAGAATAACGACGAAGATAGCATCGAAAACAAGCCTGTTGACGAGGCGCAGAACGCTACTGAAAAAACCATGAAGAAAAAAAATGCGGCTACAAAAGATGCTGCGAAAAAGACTGCTGCAAAAAAAAACAGGTCCAAAAAAAGACATGGCTAACAAGGCTGCACCCAAAAAAGCCCCAACAAAAAAGGCAGTCAAAAACGACAAGCGCACGGGCACCACTGGCAGGCGGGATAATGACCGTGTGATGCCGGGCCTGCTGAAAAACCTGCAAGGCGTGTTTGACAAAATTTACAGCGACAACACGGTGCGTGATCGTGACCACGACAAGCTGGCCGATGAATTCACTACGCACATGCAAAAAGCATTTCTTGAAATGCACAAGCAGATCGAGGAGCGAGAGCATCTGCTTGAAACCCGGTTAAAAAGCATTGATCGCACTCACCGTTACCAGTTGCAGCGTGTAAAGTGGCTGTCGATACCGGTCACCCTGCTGTCAGTCATCGCGATTGTGTATTTGTTCTCGGTGGTCCGCGTGATGGAAAGATCCATGACCAGCATGTCAGGCAATATGCACCAGATGACAAGCTTTATGGAAGAGATTACAGGGGATACATCTGCGTTGTCTGCTAACACCGCCAATATGACGCAACATATCGGGTCAATGAATAACCAGATGGGATCGTTAAATACCAATGTTGCACATATGACAGGCACGGTGAACAACCTGATGGTAGATGTGCATCAAATGTCACGCGCGGTGTCACCGACGATGCAGGGAATCAATCGCTTTATACCTTGAGCGGGGTATCGTGTAGCTGTTGAGAATACTGCCGGCTATTGCCGGCAGTATCGTTATGAGCATGGCGTATTATTATTTTGCGTACAGCCGATAGTATTCATTTGATAATTTCTGGGCTTCGTCGGCCTGGCCTGGACTCATGTCTCGGCGAGAAATTATCATGTACTCGTTAGCGCCGGTATGTCCATGTGATGCTGCGACATTCCACCATGCAAATGCCTTGATGATATCTTTTTCTACGCCGAGACCGCGTGCATACAACCTGCCTAGATCATACTGGCTTTCGGTGTTTCCCTGGCTGGCAGACGCCAGGTACCATTTTGCGGCTTCGGTCTCATTGCGCAGGGTCCCGGTTCCCGTTTCGAGCAATGCGCCCACCACGTTTTGTGCGCCTTTATCTCCCTGTTCAGCTGCCTTGCTGTACCAGAAGTATCCCTGGGATGGGTTGCGTTTGGTCCCCATTCCTTTTAAGTACAGCTCGCCCAGTTTTGCCTGGGCACTCGCGTCATTCTGTGATGCGGCTTTATTCAGCCAGTTGAAAGCTTCAATAGAATTAAGCGGCAGTTTTTCGCCTTCGGCATACAGGACTCCAATGCGAGCCTGGGCGCGTGCTGAGCCTTTTTCGGCAGCATTAAAATAATTCACCAAAGCCTTAAGCCGGTTTGCTTCAGTATTGGCTTCCTGTTCATAAAGCAGCCCCAGATTGTAAAACGCGGCTTTATCACCCTGGTCTGCAGCCCGTTGATACCACTCAAAGGCAGATTGCCTGTTTACCAGTACACCTTTACCCGTATAGTAGAGGGCGGCAAGAGCAAGCTGGGCACCTGTGTGGTTTTGTTCTGCGGATTTTTGGTACCACTCTGCAGCCTGGATGTAATCCGGCCGAATGTCTCGGCCTTCTGCGTAAATTGTTGCGGTGAAATATTGCGCATTGGCATCGCCATTGCGTGCTTCATTGAGACATACTGGCAGCGCCTGCTGGTAAAACTCATTGGTGAATAATTGATTGCAACTGTATTCGTCGTCAGCAGCATTCAGCTGGCCGGGGCCTGATGTTGTTGCAAGGAATACGGCGAACGCACTGGCCGAAATAGGTTTCATACAAAGCTCCTGTCATAGCTCCATTAAATCAGACGCCTGAAATAGTGTGGCAACATCATACTGCTAATTTTTGCCGGCTGCATCTTTTGCATGCGCGCGGCGCGGAAGGCATCGTATTTATTCTAAAGCTGCAGTCGTAATTCGTCAGAGTTGCAGTTGTGTGTGTAAATAAAAAGAGAGTTCAGCAAGCTGGCTAGTTAGCTGATTCAGTGTATTTGCTATACATGAACCAGCATCTGGATAATGGATTTAACCGCGAAGCCGACGATGCCGAGTCCCAGCGAAATGAAAATAATGAGCATGCCGAAACCGCCAGCGCCTGATTCCTTGCCGAGTTTGTACATAATAAACATCATGTACAGCACCAGGCCGCCGATGCCGAGGTTGAGGGAAAGGTCTTCGAACTGGTGAAATGTCATGCTGGCGAGCCCGATGCAAACAGCTCGCTATTAGATCACATATAAGAAAACAATTAAATACTTATATGAAGTATTGATGGGGGTCATTCTCGCCCGGTCAGCTGCTTGAGAAAGTTGATATAGATCGGTTGTGACCACTCGCGCCCGCCGATGGCCTGAAACTGCACCCGGCCGGCGGGATCAATCAGGAAGCTGGTCGGCAGGCCGCGCGGTTTCCAGGCTTCGGTCACGCGGCCATCGCGGTCGAGCA
>JBATHJ010000503.1:0-2095 GCA_049666625.1 Gammaproteobacteria bacterium
GTCGTGGTGGGATTCACCGGTCGAAGTATCGAACGAGCCTACGCCGTGATATTTGCTCGGGTCATCTTCCGCCGGGAAATAGCCCTTGCCCTTGCGCGTCACCACGTGCAACAGGCGCGGGCCTTTCTGGTGAGCCAGGTTGCGCAGCGTTGGCAGCAGGGTCGACAGGTCGTGGCCATCGATCGGGCCGAAATAATTAAAGCCGAGTTCTTCGAACAGGGTACCCGGCGCCACCATGCCCTTGACGTGTTCTTCGGTGCGGCGCGCAAGTTCGTGCACCGGCCCGGGAAGGTTTTCCAGCACGCGCTTGCCGCCTTCGCGGATGGTGGAATACAGGCTGCCCGAAAGCAGGCGGGTGAGATGATTCGACAGCCCGCCGACATTCGCTGAAATCGACATGTCGTTGTCGTTAAGAACCACCAGCAGGTCGGCATCGGTGTCGCCGGCATGGTTCAGCGCTTCGAACGCCATGCCTGCGGTCATCGCGCCATCGCCGATAACGGCAATCGATTTATTATTGTGACCGCGTTGCTGGTCGGCGATGCACATGCCCAGCGCCGCCGAAATCGAGGTGCTGGAATGGCCGGTACCGAAGGCGTCAAACTCGCTTTCGCCGCGCTTGGGAAAACCCGCCAGTCCGCCACGCTGGCGCAGGCTGGGCATGCGCTGTCTGCGACCGGTCAGAATCTTGTGCGGGTAGGTCTGGTGGCCGACATCCCATACCAGGTGATCGCGCGGGGTATTAAATACGTAGTGCAAGGCAATCGTGAGCTCGATGGTGCCCAGCCCGGCTGACAGGTGTCCGCCTGTGCTCGACACGCTCTCGAGCAGAAAGCTGCGCAGTTCGCGCGCGAGCCGGGGGAGTTGCGCCTCATCCAGCCGGCGTAAGTCCTCGGGGGTGTCGATGCTGTCGAGCAGCGGGGTCGTCGAGGTGCTCATCAGAAATTGCGCTCGACGATGTAGGCAGACAGCTCGCGCAGGCCTTGTGCACCATCACCCATGGATTCGATATGCGCCAGCGCCTGCTGGTGCTGTTCCAGTGCGCGCTGTTTTGAAGCTTCGATACCGAGTATCGAAGGATACGTCGGTTTGCGTTGTGCCATGTCCGAACCCTGTGGTTTACCCAGGGTTTCAGTGTCGCCGATGACATCGAGAATGTCATCCACAATCTGGTAAGACAGGCCAATGCAGCAGGCATATTTATCCAGCATATCGAGTTGTGCGGCGCTGGTGTGCGGGTTGCACATGGCGCCGAGCAGAATACTGGCGCGGATCAGCGCGCCGGTTTTCAGCCGGTGCATGGCTTCGAGTTGATCCAGGTTGAGCTCGATGCCCACCGAGGCCAGGTCCACCGCCTGGCCGCCGGCCATGCCGTGGGCACCACTGGCCTGGGTCAACAGGCGCAACATCGCCACGCGGATGTCGACCGGCATCTGGGTGCAATGCGCGTCGGTGAGAATTTCGTAGGCCAGCGCCTGCAGCGCATCGCCGGCGAGAATGGCGGTGGCTTCGTCGAACGCCCGGTGGCAGGTGGGGCGGCCACGACGCAGGTCGTCATCGTCCATCGCCGGTAAATCATCGTGAATCAGCGAATAGGCATGGATCATTTCCACCGCGCATGCCGGGGCATCGAGGTGGCCATCTTTTATGCCCACGGCTTCGCCGGCAGCGTACACCATCGCGGGGCGCAGGCGTTTGCCGCCACCGCCCAGCACCGAATAGCGAATGGCTTCGGCGAGATTATGCTCCGGCGGGTCGTTTTTGGGCAGGCATTTATCGAGCGCGGCATCGACGCGTTGCTGGTACTGCGCCAGCCTGGGCTTGAAAGCATGGTTGCCGGGCATCAGTCGTCCAGGTCGAAATCTTTTTCAAGAATTTTGCCGCTTTTTTCTACCAGCTCGGTGACCTTGAGTTCGGCGTTCTGTAATGCCTGCTGGCATTCGGTAGTCAGCGCGATGCCTTTTTCGAATCGCTTGAGGGTGTCTTCGAGGCTGAGTTCGCCCTGTTCCATTTCCTCCACCAGCTGTTCAAGCTCGGCGAGGGCTTTCTCAAAATTCAGCGCTTTTCTGGCAGCCATGGCGGTTCCGATATATTC
>JBATHJ010000504.1:0-7767 GCA_049666625.1 Gammaproteobacteria bacterium
GGCACGACTTGCACGCGTGATCCGAACCAGCTGACGGTCTTTATCGATCTCGTAGACACTGACATCACCCAGTTTTTTATCCGGCATCACCCGTCGTGCATGTACATAACGCATATTGTCACGCGCCCAGAAACCGTGCTGCCCGCTGGCCAGCAATCGCTGATCAAGTGCATGCGCACGAATCGATTTGCCCTTGCTTGAGGCCACCGGCACAAAGTACTCACCGGCAAGTGCAACGATGATCGCAAGAATAAGACCAGTCTGCATCACTGAACGCACGATGCGCATGGCGGTGATGCCCGAAGCGCGCATCACCACCAGTTCAGACCCAGCCGCCATTGCACCCAGTGATATCAGTCCACCAAGCAATATGATCGAAGGCGCAAGTTCATAGAGTTGTTGCGGCAATGTCAGCACCACATAGAACAGCGCCTTCACCAGGTTGTATTTTGCAGTGCCGATCTGGTCCAGCTCGCCGACAAAACTGATAAAACCGAACAGCGCCGCCATCACCATCGATGCGATCAACACACCTTTGACCACAGAGGATGTAATGTAGCGATCAATGACCATGCTAGCGCGCCCGCCTGAAAAAATAACCGCGTTGCCGGAACAGCAGTAGCAACACCGTAAGTGCAATCAGATGTACCCACCAGGTGCCAACCCACACCGGCACCCTGCCCTGTGCCAGCCAGGTTTTTCCGACGCCGAGCAGGTTGGAGTACACCAGGTATATCAGTATCGCCAGCGCCAGCTTTGCATAACGGCCACTGCGCGGCGTGGTATAGCTCAGTGGTAACGCCAGCAAACAGATTATAAACGTGGCAATGGGCACGGTGATGCGCCACTGCAATTCAGCCTGCAGGCGGCTGTCCTGCGATCCCCATAACTGCTCAATCGAATAAGACGCTATCTCGCTAGATTCACCATTATTACTTTGTTGCGGTAGATACACACCGTATTCTGCGTATTCAATTTGCTGATAACGGTTATCACCCGGTGTGCCGATGTAATGACGGCCATTTTGCATCAGCATATAACTGCGGCCATCGCGCTCCTGGTTGACTGCACTCGGCGCAACATCAACATGCTCAACTTCGTTTTCGAAATAGCGTTGAAAAACATTTTGCATCAGGCTGCGATCACTGCTCTGGGATTCAATAAAAAATATTGCATCACCCTCCCTGGACGCATTGAACCTGCCCGCCATTAACCGGGTGTGCTCAGCGCGATTTTTTTCAGCACTAATTATTGTGTCACGCTGCTGCGAGACCAGCGGTGAGATAAACATCATCATCAGCAGCAATATCAGCGTCACCGGCACCGCTACCATCAGCAGCGGCCGGTACCAGCCCACCGGGCCCAGCCCGGCAGACATGAAGGCGGTCATTTCACTGTCTTTATAAAGGCGGCCGTACGCCAGCAGGATGCCCAGCAGCAAACTCAGTGGAATCAGCATCACCGAAAAATTCAATATGCCGTTGAGCAACAGCGGCACCACGGCCTGGCCGGAAATTCGGCCATTGGCGACCCACGAGAGCAAATGCACGGTCTCCGTGCTGGTCACTACCGCGAGCAGTATCAGCAACACCATTAGCCAGGAGAGCAGGATCTCCCGGCCAATATAGGTGTCAATCAGGCGTAAATGCATATTCATGGCTGTGGATTATCACACTGACTTTCGAACATTGCATTAATTGCATACAATCAACCTCCTTTAGCCCCGCACAACAACCGGAGAACCCATGGAATACACCGTCAAAAGTGGCAGCCCAGAAAAACAACGCATCGGATGTGTCGTCGTCGCTGTATTCGCCTCGCGTAAGCTTTCGCCATCGGCTGCCCTGCTGGATGAAGCCAGCGGTGGCCATATCTCCAACCTGGTGCGCCGGGGCGAAATTGAGGGTGAACTCGGCCAGACCCTGTTACTCCATAATATAGAGAATACCCTGTGCGACCGGATCCTGCTGATCGGCTGCGGCAAGGAAAAAGAAGTCGGCACCAGCGCCTTTCGCAAGATAAATAATGTTATGGCCACCACGCTGAACGCCGGCGGCACCACCGAGGCGGCGTCCTACCTGACCGAGGTCCAGGTTAAAAAGCGCGACATTACCTGGAAAATCCGCCAGTCGATCGAAGCCGTGGACGAGGCCCTGTACCGCTTCAACCTGCTCAAATCAGATAAAAAGCCGCCGCGCCGCCCGCTGCGCAAGATTGTCTTCAGTGTTTCAGGGCGCGGCCAGCTAACCGATGGCGAAATCGCGGTACGTAACGGCATGGCGGTATCCAGCGGCATCAAGCTGGCGAAAGACCTCGGCAACCTGCCGGGCAATATCTGCACCCCGAGCTACCTGGCGCAGCAGGCGATCGACCTCGAAAAGCAGCACCCGAATGTGACCACCCGGGTGCTGGAAGAAAAAGACATGGCGAAACTCGGCATGGACTCTCTATTAGCGGTTGCACGCGGCAGCCGTCAACCGGCCAAGCTGGTGATTATAGAATACCGCGCGGGCATTAAAGACCAGGCGCCGATTGTGCTGGTCGGCAAGGGCGTCACCTTCGATTCCGGCGGCATCAGCCTGAAACCCGGCGCCGCCATGGACGAAATGAAATTCGATATGTGCGGCGCTGCCAGTGTGCTCGGTACCCTCACCACCTGTGCCGAATTACAGCTCGCCGCCAATGTCATCGGCATTATTCCCACGGTGGAAAACATGCCTGACGGCCTCGCCATCAAGCCGGGCGATATTGTTACCAGCATGTCGGGGCAGACGATTGAAATTCTCAATACCGATGCCGAGGGCCGACTCATATTATGTGATGCCCTTACCTATGCCGAAAAATTCGAACCCGACGTGGTGGTGGACATCGCCACCCTCACCGGCGCCTGCGTGGTTGCCCTCGGTGCACACGCCGCTGGCGTGCTCGGCAATCACAAACCGCTGATCAATGATTTGCTCAATGCCGGCGAAACCAGTGGCGACCGCTGCTGGGAACTGCCGCTGTGGGATGATTACCAGGAACAGCTCGACAGCAACTTTGCCGACATGGCCAACATCGGCGGCAAGGGCGCCGGCACGATTACCGCCGCCTGTTTTCTCTCACGCTATGCTAAAAAATATCACTGGGCGCATCTTGATATCGCCGGCGTGGCCTGGCTGAGCGGCCCCAGCAAGGGCGCGACCGGCAGGCCGGTGAGCCTGCTCACACAATACATACTCGACCGACTTGGCAGTGGCAATTAAACACCTGCAGCGGGCGTTAATCCCGGTCGTCATTGTGAAACGCCAATGAGTACCACGCCACGGGTTGATTTTTACCTGCTCGCGGGCGACAGCACTAAACAGCTTCAGCTGTTCTGTTGCCGGCTGACTGAAAAGGCCTGGAAACTCGGCCATCGCGTATGGATACGCACGGCTGATGAAAATGAAACCCGCCAGCTCGATGATTTGCTGTGGAGCTTCAACGAAGGCGGATTTCTGCCGCACGCAAGCGTCAATGATGCGCAGGCGCAACACAGCCCGGTCATTATCGGCATGCAGCCTCCTCCGGCCGCATTTGATTTATTAATTAACCTCGCCCCCGATGTTCCCGAACAGGCCGGACAATGTTCGCGCATCGCCGAAATTCTGAATGACAATGCCGAGCTAAAACAACGCGGACGCGCACGTTACGCCTATTACGATAAAAACAACTATACTCTTCAGCACCATACAATTAATTAAGGACGTCCCGGCTCACCCGGGCTCCATCGACAGCAGGCAAGGCCTGCAATCCAGCGGTGCAGGCATGAAGAATTACGACGATAAAATCATTCCCACACTTGATGATGTCATCAAGCCCGGTGATCTCGACAAGGCCGCAGGCGACCTGAGTTCTTTCGACGACAGCATGGAAGATGGCGAAGATGATGCCATCGAACTGTTTACCGATTCAGCCACCGAACTCGACGATACCTTCGATAACGAATTCGACAAGCTCTATGCAGGCGCCAGCAACCCGGCTGACGCGACCGAACTGGATGAGGTTCTGCTCGAACCGGCTGACGATGAAATCATCTTGCAACCTGAAACCATCATCGATGAAACGGACACGCCTGCTACTGACACACCTGTCGTCGAGCCGGCGGAAAATTCAGCCGAAGCTGCACTGGAAATTTCTGTTGAAGATATCGACAGCCTGGATGATGACATGCTCACGACCGACATCAGCGCGCTCGAGGAAGCCCCCGAGAATTTCCAGGTAGCCAGCGAAGTAGAAAACACGCCTGCTGAGAACGTGCTCGATGATGAAAATTATAATGATAACCACGACGACCTCGCCGACCTGATCGTGGCAGAAAGTTTTCCACACAATGATGCCGCGCTGCACGCCAGCATAGAAGATGATGCACATGACATTGAACTGACGAACAGCGCTAAACCGCGCACAGCTGAGTCTCCATCTGTGCAGGCTGCCGCCAGCCCCGCGACTGCTTCGACAATCGATGCAGTCGCTGCCGAAACAACGCCTGACAAACCAGAGCCGGTTACACCCGGCACCGAATCGACCACCACGATTGACGCCGACATCAATGTCGGTGCACTGGTCGACGACATCACCAAAAAGCTCATGCCCGAAATCGAGTGGAAAATTCGCATGCGCCTGCGCGAAGTGCTGGACGAAATCTTCCCGGAGAAATAATTCCCGGCGGCAACCCGGTCCGGTATCGCCCGCTTCAACATCTACATACAGTCTCAGCCGCCAGCGCCCGCTTGCGGTATAATTCGCCGCTTTCGATAATTCAGCCGCAAACGGCCCAAGACCGCATCATGGATACAACCTACAACCCGCACGCCATCGAACAAACCTGGTACCAGACCTGGGAAGACAGGGGCTATTTCACGCCACATCATCAGCCCGACAGCGCGGCCTTCAGCATCATGATCCCGCCGCCGAATGTCACCGGCAGTTTGCACATGGGCCACTGTTTCAACAACACGGTGATGGATACCCTGGTGCGTTATCACCGCATGAAAGGCGATAACACGCTGTGGCAACCGGGCACCGACCACGCCGGTATCGCCACCCAGATGGTGGTCGAACGCCAGCTCGAAGCCGAAGGCAAAACCCGTCACGATCTTGGCCGCGATGCTTTCATCGAACGCATCTGGCAATGGCGCGAACAATCCGGCGGTAATATCACCCGCCAGTTACGTCGGCTGGGCTCATCGCTCGACTGGCAACACGAACGCTTCACCATGGACGAAGGCCTTTCACACGCGGTGAAAGAAGTCTTCGTACGGCTTTACGAAGAAGGACTCATATACCGTGGCAAGCGACTGGTCAACTGGGATACCAGGCTGCACACCGCCGTCTCTGATATCGAAGTACTCAACGAAGAAGAAAACGGCCACATGTGGCACATGCGTTATCCGCTGAGTAACGGCCAGGGCCAGCTCGTGGTTGCCACCACGCGCCCCGAAACCTTACTTGGTGACTGTGCAGTAGCAGTCAATCCCACCGACGAACGCTATAAACACATGATCGGCGAATTACTCGAACTGCCGCTCACGGGACGCAAGATTCCTATTATTGCCGACGAAGAACATGTCGATCCCGAGTTTGGTACCGGTTGCGTCAAGATCACGCCGGCGCATGATTTTAATGACTACGCGGTGTGGCAACGTCATCGTGACGAAATCGCAATCAGCAATCAAATACACGGCGGTCTGATCAATATTTTTACCATCGATGCCGCGATTCGTGAAAATGCTGAAGACGAAGCGGATTTATTACCGGCGCAATATATCGGCATGGATCGTTATGTTGCACGCAAACAGATCGTCGCCGATCTCAAAGCCGCCGACCTGCTCGAAAAAGTCGAACCACATAAACTGGTGGTACCGCGCGGTGATCGCTCGGGCACGGTGATCGAACCTTATCTCACCGATCAGTGGTATGTAAAAGTTGCGCCGCTGGCAAAACCCGCGATCGAAGCCGTCGAAAACGGCAGCATTCGATTCGTGCCGGATAACTGGAAGAACACCTACTACGAATGGATGCGCAACATCCAGGACTGGTGTATCAGTCGCCAGATCTGGTGGGGCCACCGCATTCCCGCGTGGTACGACGACGAAGGCAATGTATACGTCGGTCGCGATGAAGCCGAAGTGCGTTCAAAACATAATCTTGCGCCAGACTATCTACTGCGCCAGGACGAAGACGTGCTCGACACCTGGTTTTCATCAGCATTGTGGCCATTCTCTACTTTAGGCTGGCCGGAGGACACCCAACGGCTGAAAGATTTTTACCCCACCAGCGTACTGGTCACCGGATTCGATATTATTTTCTTCTGGGTGGCGCGCATGATCATGATGGGCCTCAAGTTCATGGATGAAGTCCCCTTCCACGAGATTTACATGCATGGCCTGGTGCGCGATTCGAATGGCCAGAAAATGTCGAAATCCAAGGGCAATGTGCTCGACCCGATCGATCTCATCGATGGTATCGAACTCGAAGCCCTGGTCGCCAAGCGCACCGCCAACATGATGCAACCCGAACTCGCGGCTAAAATCGAAAAACAGACGCGCAAGGAATTCCCCGACGGCATTCCTGCATTTGGTACCGACGCGGTGCGCTTCACCTTTGCCGCACTCGCCTCCACCGGGCGCGATGTACGCTTCGACCTGAACCGGGTGGAAGGTTATCGCAACTTTTGCAACAAGCTGTGGAACGCCACGCGTTACGTGATGATGCAGACCGAAGATAAAGATACCGGCCTCGACAATGATGATGTCGCGCTGTCACTCGCGGACCGCTGGATTATTTCGCGCTTACAACATATCGAGGCCAGTGTTGGTGCACATATTGAAAAATACCGCTTCGACCTCGCAGCTAACGACCTCTACAGCTTCGTGTGGGAAGATTACTGTGACTGGTACCTTGAACTATCTAAACCGGTATTGTTCAACGAGGCGACGCCTGCGAACGCACAGCGCGGTACACGCCGTACCCTGGTGCGCGTACTCGAAGCTATTTTGCGATTAACGCATCCGATCATGCCTTTCATTACCGAAGAACTCTGGCAACGTGTTGCGCCGCTTGCAGGCGTCGCTATGAAAGCCGGGGGCGACACCATCATGACGCAACCCTTCCCGGTGAGTGATGCCAGCAAGATCGACAGCGCCGCTGAAACCGAACTCGAATGGGTCAAAACTTTCATCAGCGGCGTGCGCAAGATCCGTTCCGAACGCGACCTCGCCCCTGGCAAACCACTGGCGGTACTGTTACAGAACGCCAGCGACAAGGACAAAACCTGTTTCGATAACAACCACGCCTTCATCCAGACACTGGCCAGGCTCGAATCGCACGAATGGCTGGATGAATCTGCCACCGTCCCCGAGTCAGCCATGGCACTGGTCGGCGAAATGAAAATCCTGGTGCCACTGGCAGGCATTATCGACAAGGCCGCCGAACTCGCGCGCCTCGATAAAGACATCACCAAACACGCAGACAACATCGCCAAAGGCGAAGCCAAACTCGCCAACCCCGGCTTTACCGACAAGGCCCCCGCGCCCGTGGTAGAAAAAGAACGCCAGCGCGTGGCCGAACTGGTGAAAACCCTGGAACAGCTGAAAGAACAGGCAGAAAAGATCAAAGCGCTTTGAATCCGCAAATGAACGCGAATGGACGCAAATAAAACGCATTGCTAAAAATGTTTTAGCCACAGAGTTCACAGAGGACACAGAGGCAGAAGCAGAAGCAGAGCAAAGGCAAAAACAATAC
>JBATHJ010000505.1:0-2458 GCA_049666625.1 Gammaproteobacteria bacterium
TGATATCGCTCGTGGCCGCACACTACGTCTTTATTTTTATGCTGGACCTGCCATGTCAGAAACACTGATCATAATTGACAACAAGGCCGCCTGGGAGCCTTACTATCCCAGCGATAACGTTCTTACCTTCGAAGAGTACCTCGAAAGCAGCCACTCAGAGGCTACCAGTACGACAGGATCAGTTGGCGCCAAAGGCGTACGTCTGCGCATCATCAACCTGTGCCGCGCAAACCATTACCTGTCGAGCGGTTATTACTGTTCACTGCTGGCCGAAGCCCGTGGCCACAGCGTGATACCCTCTGTGCGCACCCTGAACGATCTTAGCCAGCGCGCACTATACCGTCTGCAAATTGACTATATGCCGGCTATGCTGGCAAAAAAACCGCCGCCTGCACGGGGCGATGGCCAGTGCAAGGTACTGAGTTTTTTTGGCACCACGATTGACCCGCAGTACAGTGAAATGGCGCGAAAACTGTTTGAAGTTTTCCCCTGCCCGGTACTTGAGATCACCCTGCGCTTCGAGAAAGACTGGAAAATTGACCAGCTCAAAATCCGCAGTCATCGCGTACTGGATGATGAAAATGAAACCGTATTTGCCATAGCGCTGGATGATTTCAGCCGTAAGGTCTGGCGCAAGAAACAATCGCGCAAACAGTACCGCTACGACCTGGCAATACTGGTGGACCCGGAAGAAAAAATGCCGCCCTCGAACAAGACCGCACTGAAACGCTTTATCGCTGCGGGCAAGTCACTCGGCATTGATTGCGAGCTGATCACGCAAAAAGACTACCTGCGCCTGCCTGAATACGACGGACTGCTTATTCGCGCGACCACTTCGATAAACCATTTTACCTATCGCTTTGCCAAGCGCGCTGAAGTGGAAGACATGGTGGTCATCGATGACCCGACATCCATCCTGCGCTGCACCAACAAGATATATCTTGCTGACCTGTTCCATGCCAATAATGTACCTGCGCCGCATACTGTATTTCTGTATAAAGGCAAGCCAAGACAAATAGAGCATCTTGAAGCCACGCTGAAATATCCGATAGTGCTGAAAATTCCCGATGGTTCTTTTTCTGTCGGCGTGGAAAAAGTCAATAACCGGCAGGAACTGCAGACCGCGTTACAACGCCTGTTTCACAAGTCGACACTGATGCTGGCGCAGGAGTTTCTCTATACTGAATTCGACTGGCGCGTCGGCGTGCTTAATAACAAGCCCCTGTATGCCTGCCGTTACTACATGGTACGCAACCACTGGCAAATATATCAGCACGGCGTGAGCAAGACCGCCTCGGGCAATTTTGACACGCTTCCCGTTGCAGACATTCCCAAAGGCGTGCTCGACGCCGCGCTCAAGGCGACGCGTCCGATCGGTAACGGGCTGTACGGTGTTGATATCAAGGAAAAAGACGGCGTCGGTTATGTCATCGAAGTCAATGACAACCCCAGCATCGAAAGCGGTGTCGAAGATGCCGTACTGGGCGATACGTTATACACCACTATCATGTCAGAACTGCTGAGCAGAATGGAAGCACGTCGCAGTTAATTCACACTCTATACATACAGGCTCTGGCACTATGACTTTCAGCAATGATCGATTATCAGCGATTAATCTAAGAGATGAATTTCCGGTATCGTCCGAAGCGCAAAGCCTGCTCAGCAATGAGCACGGTGTGCGCTATCGTGATGCGGTATTGATCAGCCTGGCCGGCGGTGAGGCATGGGTGTTTGATTATGGCGTTGTGGTGTTCTGGGCGGTTGATGAAAACGAACGCCAGGCCCTGCTGCACCGACTTCGCGTCGATGACATACCGGTCGATAACGATAGCCAGGAGCACTTTCATTTTGCAACTGATGGCAATGAAATGCGCATCAACCAGGACAAGATCACCCTGTCCGAGGATGATTTACTGACCAGGCTGGCGGTCAGCCATGCACTGGCACAGTCATTAAAACTGAACGAGTACGAGTCGCATGCCCAGGTCACAATACAAAACTATTCTGGCCTGCCCCGGGCACTGGCCGAAACCGGCAAGATTGCACTCAGCCGCCACGAGATCGCAAAAATCCGCGGTCGACTGTTCAGCACCAAAAGCGACATTATTCTGCACTACGGACTGCTCGATACCCCCGAGTTTTTCTGGGAATACCCGGAACATGAAGCCACGTATAATATCGTTGCACGCTACCTGGAAATCCACCAGCGCGTTGACCTGCTGTCAAAAAAACTGGAAACCATCCACGAGCTGTTCGAAATGCTTGCCGATGAACGAAAACACCAGCACTCCTCATTTCTCGAGTGGATCATTATTATCCTGATTGCAATCGAGATCATCATGTTCGGCGCCCAGGAAATCCAGAATTTCATGAAGTGAAAAAACTTTTGCCACAGAGGACTCAGAGGTGAAAATAAAACATTTGCCGCAAAGAACGCGAAGGACGCGAATAATATTGT
>JBATHJ010000506.1:0-2414 GCA_049666625.1 Gammaproteobacteria bacterium
GTACTGCAGGTTGATGAAACTTTCGGCCTTGATTTCTTTCTGTATCTGCAGCGGGATGTCGCCGGGAATGTCAGCAATCGCGTCCAGTAACTGGCTTTCATTTTTAAAGCGCTTGAACATATTGCCAGCCCTGGGCACCGCGGCTTTGAGAAAACACGGGTATTCAATATTTTTTATATCGTCTGTCCAGATATTAAATGCACTTTCGAATCGCAGGGTATCAGGTACATCAATACCCAGTTCATTTGCCAGCGCAACGAAGTTATTCTTCGAGTTGATAAATTCAGCGGTTTCCAGCCATTCCTGGTCACCCCAGTACTTGCATTCATTCTTGCCATAATAAAAAACCGATGGCTGGTAGCCGATGCGTGATGCCACGTACTTCAAATCCAGGTTCCAGACCACATCATCAGTATGGCTCAGGCCGATACGTCTATAGTGATTGCGAATATCGTCCCACAGGGGCTGCAGGTCGGGGTGTAGCTGGATGATGTCCCAGGGTTCTGAAAGTCCCAGGGCGCGCCCGGAATACAGGTGATTACCAACGCCGTCGTAGGCGGCACAATTCGTGGTGTCATGGTTAATGACATGTTTGCACGACGGGAAATACTCATGCTTGATCGCGACTGACATGATCTGCTTCCTCTTGAGAGCTCGGTGAGTTAACGCTATCTTTATATAAGCAAAAATCAGGCCAGCCCAAAATGGCGGTTTTGGGCTCGTTCTGGCCCTCGGCTGCACATTCATGGTGCCGATAGTGTTCTGGATGCGCGAAATGGGTGCGCCAGGGTCTGCGCAATGAAACAAAACAGGCAAAAAGAAAAGGGCATTGCGCCCTTTTCTTTTTTGTTTCTCAAGTGAAAATTAAAAAAACATTACACGCAACCACCGAGGGGTGCTGGCAGGCCTGCATAACGGCATGCTGTCCTGGCACCGTTCGGAAACAGCTCTTTGACATAAGCCCGTGTCCAGCGACAGTTTTGTTGATCCTTGCACAGGTTGCGCGCCATGACATGCAAGTCGGGTGCAATGTCATACTCCTGGTAAAAACGATGCAGAAAATCAATCAGCACCCAGTGATCATCGCCGAGTACCAGGCCGTCCTTGTCAGCCATGTGTACAGCAACGGCTTTGCTCCAGTCTGCCGGGTTGACCAGACAACCGTCCTCGTCGAGCTGGATTGAACGCCCTTCAACCTCAAGTTTTGTCTTGCGTTGAGTGGCTTGTGTGGCGCCCTGGCCGTGTTGATGCTCCATCCTCATGACACACCTCCTGCTTCTTTGAGCAAGTGGGTTAATAAACCCTTTGGTGACGCTTGAGGGAAATGCTAGTCCGGCTAAAAAATCCGAAAACTGATATATGTCAGGTTTTTTTCATCCATTGTTCAGTAATTTCAAAAGCCTGCCACACTGGCAGGCGGCAACCGCATTCTGCCGTTGCAGGGCTGGTATTAAATTATGCTAAAGGAACCAGGTTAGAGGTAATGATCGGCGAATAGCGTTTGAATACAGTCGCGTTTATTTTACTGGCAGAGCGTCGTATTTCACCAGCTCGCAAACATCCTTATACCAGGGCGCCTTGTCCGAATAATAGATATTATGAATCGGTCGTGCGATCGGGTCTTCATCCAGCGTGCCGGCGGGAATAATCATCGCCTGGCCGCTTTTGGTCAGCCAGGGCAGGGACGAGCCGCATTGTTTACAAAATGATGTTGCAAAGTATTTCGCGTCTGGCACTTCAAATCGACCGAGCAGCTTTTCACCACTGGTCCATTTAAAACTGGCCGGATCAACGATGATGTTGGCGCCGTGGGCCGAACCGGTAAATTTACGGCAGCGTGAACAATGGCAGTACTGGAATACTTTTATATCGTCGGTAAACTGGTAAGTCACTTCGCCGCACAAGCAGCTGCCGGAAATTATGCTGGTCATCAGTGAGCACCTCTAGCCGCTATGTGGAATCGGGACATGGCCATAGTGTCTGTTTTGTTAGTTATATTCAATATAGATCCTGCGTCGCGTGACGCAGGCGTAATCTCCGCTGTTTTGTCATCCTGAGCTGCTTGCGCGAAGGATCTAACATGCAGGCTGGGCTGAGGAACCAGGCCCAACATTTTACTAGTGGCTATTTGCATCCATGGGTAAACAAAAAAAGGCCGGCATATGCCGGCCTTTTTAAAATGCGGGTAAACCCCGGCATGACTAAAAATCAATGATGTCTTTTATCACGCAGCCATACGTATACTGATCATAATTAGCAGGCTCGACAACCCGAACGACCTCAAGAATCATCTCAAGCGCCTCGTCATTTGTTTCCACAGTCAAAGATAATTGTGTATTTAGATACAGTGCATGCTCAAGCTGAATAAGTGCCCCGGTCTGGCTCAGGTCTATCAACTGTCCGATGCTGTATTC
>JBATHJ010000507.1:0-7027 GCA_049666625.1 Gammaproteobacteria bacterium
GTCGCCGAAGCTGATCGCGCGCGCGCTTTCAATACCCAGCCATTGAGCAGCCGTGCAGCCATCGTGGTCGCCGGGCCATTGTTTAATTTCATCCTGGCAATTTTCTTTTACTGGCTGGTGTTCGTGCTGGGCGCCACGGTCGAACGCCCGCTGCTGGGCCAGCCAGACAAAGATTCACTCGCAGAACAGGCGGGATTTGTTTCCGGTGAAGAAGTGGTGCGTATCGGCAGCACCGACATAGAATCCTGGAACCAGTTACGCGTGGCACTGATAGACGAAGGCCTCAACGGTGGCGATGTCGAATTCGAAGTGCGTGACGAGGACGGTACACAACAGGTGCATGTGCTCAACCTTGCCGACACCCGCCTGCTGGAACACGAAGGCGATATCGTCAGCATGCTTGGCTTTGCCCGCTGGTGGCCGCAGTTACCGCCGGTGATTGGCGGCGTGGTTGAGGAGGGCGCTGCGAGCATGGCCGGTTTGCAGGCCGGTGACCGCGTGCTCAGTATTGACGGCACACCGATGCCCGACTGGGATACCATCGTCGAGACCGTGCGCGGTAACTCGGGCCATGCGCTGACATTTTTGATAGTGCGTGATTCAAGCGAGTTATCGGTGACGGTGATCCCCGGCAGTCGTGAAATCGAAGGCGTCGCCACCGGGTATATCGGCGCGTATCAACAGGTGCCCGACGAGGTCAGGGACCGTTTGTTGACTGTTCAGCAATACGGCGTGTTCGATGCCATTCCGCGTGCAATCGAAAAAACCTGGGACATGTCGGTGCTGACCCTGCGCGTGTTATGGAAAATGGTCAGCGGTGAAGCCTCGCTGGCGAACATCTCCGGCCCGATTACGATTGCGAAGTACGCCGGTGTCACTGCGCAAATCGGCCTGACCACGTTTATCAGTTTCCTGGCGATTATATCGCTCAGCCTGGGCGTGTTGAATTTATTGCCCGTGCCCATGCTGGATGGCGGGCATCTACTGTATTATCTGATCGAGCTGGTAAAAGGCTCACCGGTATCCGAGGCATTTGAAGCGCGTGGCCAGCAGATTGGCATGCTGGTGCTCGTTATGTTAATGAGTATCGCGCTGTTTAATGATTTTCAGCGTTTGTTGCAATGAGAACGCCATGCAAAACGGTTGTATAAAAATAATAAAAATAATCCTGTTTGCTTTTTGCCTGGTCACTGCCTCGGCACATGCCGCAGAAAGCTTCATTATTGACGGCATCAAGATTGAAGGCCTCGAGCGCCTGACTGACGGTACCTTGCTCAACTATCTGCCGGTACAGGAGGGCGACCCGCTCGACGACAAGCAGATTGTGTTTGCGATCAAGGAACTGTATAAAACCGGGTTTTTTACCGATGTGCAGTTACTGCGCGAAGGCAATACCCTGCTGGTGCGGGTGAAAGAACGGCCCTCGATTTCAGAAGTGACGTTCTCGGGCAATTCAGATATTGATGACAAGACACTGGAAGACGCGCTCAAGGACATCGGCATACTCAAGGGCCGCATCTATAATCGTTCGTTGCTGGAGCAACTATCAGCAGAGCTCGAACGCGTCTACTTCAGCCAGGGTAAATACGGCATACGTATTACCACCAAGGTCACGGAACTGGACCAGAACCGGGTTGATATCGATATCGAAATTTCCGAAGGCCGTGTCGCGCTGATCAAACAGATTAATATCATCGGCAACGAAGTGTTTGACAACGACACCCTGCTGGATGAAATCGAACTTGGCAGCAGTGATGACATCTCTGTATTTTCAAGTGCAGATGAATACTCAAAACCCAAACTGAATGCCGACCTTGAAACCCTGCGTTCCTATTATATGGACCGCGGTTACATCAAGTTTTCATCTGATTCGACCCAGGTATCGATAACCCCCGACAAGAAAGATATCTATGTCACTATCAATATTGAAGAAGGCGAGCAGTATTCGATAAGCGACGTCACGCTGACGGGTGAAATGGTGATCGATAAAGCCATCCTTGAAGCACTGATCACGACCAAACCGGGTGAAATATTTTCTCGCAAGGAAATGACAACGTCGCAAAAAGCGCTGCAGGACAGGCTGGGCAAGATTGGCTATGCCTTTGCCAAGGTGAATATCGCGCCGCAGGTAGATGATGACAAGCGCGAGATCGCGCTGGCGTATATTGTTGAACCCGGCAGAAAAGTTTATGTGCGGCAGATCAACTTCCGTGGCAATTTCAAAACCCATGATGTTGTGTTGCGTCGCGAGTTGCGCCTGCTGGAAGGCTCAGTGCTTGCCAGTGATCGACTCGAACGATCCAAAATACGCCTGCAACGTCTGAGCTATCTTGAAGAAGTGAAAATCAACACCGTGCCAGTGCCCGGCACTGCTGACCAGGTGGACCTTGATGTCTCGGTAGAAGAACGCCTCTCGGGCAGCTTTAATATCGGCGCGGGCTTCTCGCAAACCCAGGGCTTCCTGTTCAATATCGGCCTCACGCAGGAAAACCTGTTTGGTACCGGGCAGCGACTCGCGGTGGATTTGAATACCGATTCTGCCAACACTGTTTATAGCGTGTCGTTTACGGACCCGTATTACACCCTCGACGGCGTCAGTCGCACCATCAGCGCTTCGTTTCGTGATCGTAACGCGGCGGAAGAAGATATTACCAATTTTGAAACCAGCACTTACAGCGCCAATGTCAATTATGGTATCCCGCTGAGTGAATACAACACCCTGCGGCTGGGCTATGGCGTTAGCCATATAGAATTGCGACTGTCGTCAAACCCGTCAGACGTGGTCACTGATTTTGTCAGCAGCAACGGTTCTGTGTTTGACAGTTTTATTCTGTCGACCAGCTTTACGCACGACACACGTAACCGCAGTGTGTTTGCCACAGAGGGCAGCTCGCAGTACCTCGGGCTGGATGTGAGCGTACCGGGCAGTGATCTTGAGTACTACAAGCTGTCTTACAATACCAAGTTCTATTTTGATATCGGCAGCGACCTGGTGCTGTTGCTGCGTTCCAACCTGGCGTACGGCAATGGCTATGGCAGTGATGGTGAACTGCCTTTCTTCGAACGCTATTTCGCCGGCGGCCTGAGCACGGTGCGCGGCTATGAGAGCAATTCGCTCGGCCCGCGTGACAATACCGGTGAGCCGATCGGTGGTAATATGCGGGTCACTGCTGGTGCGGATTTAGTATTTCCGATACCATTCGTCGAGAAAGCACCAAAATCAGTGCGTTTTAGTGCATTTTACGACATCGGCAACGTATACCTGGACGACCTGCCCACGTTTGACTCGGACTTAAACGGGTTTGACAGCAGCCAGTTACGTACCTCGGTCGGTTTGTCTTTTGTATGGCTGGCGCCCATCGGCCCGCTCAGGTTTAGCTGGGCGAAAGCACTCAATGACGTGCCGGGTGATAATTTACGTAACTTCCAGTTCAGTATTGGTTCGTTCTTCTAAGGAGACTATTGTGAAAAAACTGTTTGTAACTATTTGTGCACTGGCGCTGGTTGTGCCTGCTGTAAACGCTGCTGATCTTAAAATTGGCTATGTGACTGTCGACAAGGTGCTGGCGGATGCGCCGCAGGTAAAGGCGATTAATGACGCCATGCTGGAACGCTTTGGCGGCAAGAAAAAAGAGCTCGAATCAATGGAAGGTGAGCTCAAAACCATGCAGGAAAATTACAAACGCAATGAGCTGGTGATGACCGAAGACAAGCTCGACGAAATGAAAAACAGCATGATCGGCAAGCTGCAGGCCTACAAGCAGCAGGAAGCCGTGCTCGCGCAGGAAGTCAACACCATGCGCAGCCAGGAGCTGGCCACCTTGCGTGAATCCATGCGTACCATTATCGAAGAGATCGCCAAAGAAGGTAAATACGACCTGGTGCTGAGTGAAGGCGTTGTTTATGGCAACGATAAACTTGATATCAGCGACAAGGTGCTCGACAGACTGAAAAAAGCATTCAAAAAGAAATAAGCGCAATGCCACTGAGCCTGCAACAACTCGCGGAGGCAACCGGTGCTGAGCTCGCCGGAGATGGCAGTTGTATGATCGAACGCGCAGCCGATGTTGCGCACGCAGGCCAGGGTGATATTTCGTTTGTGTACACAGCGAAATATGCAAAATACCTCGATACCACGCAGGCGTCGGCACTGGTCATCGGGCGCGAGCTGTTAGCGCAGTGCAGTTTGCCGGCACTGGTTGCAGACAACCCGAGGCTGATGTTTGCAAAAATTGTCAGCCTGCTATACCCGGTGCCGGCAATCACTGCAGGCATCGCACCGAGCGCGGTGATTGAGCAGGGCGCAAAGGTTGACCCCAGCGCACGTATCGAAGCAGGTGCGGTGATCAAGGCGGGTGCACAGGTTGCGGCTCATGCCAGCATCGGTGCTAACAGTGTGATCGGTGAACACGCCAGCATTGGCGCCAACAGCCACATCAGCCCCAATACCAGCATCGGCCATGATTGCGTGATTGGCGATGACTGCATCCTGCATTCCGGGGTGGTGATCGGCGCCGATGGCTTTGGTTTTGTCAAAGACGGCGAGCAGTATTTCAAGGTGCCGCAAATAGGCAATGTGCGCATCGGCGACCGGGTTGAAATTGGCGCCAGCACCAGCATCGATCGCGGCGCACTCGGCGACACCGTGATCGAAGACGGTGTCAAGATAGACAACCAGATCCAGATTGGGCATAACGTGCACATTGGCCACGATACGGTGATATCAGCCTGTACCTGCATCGCCGGCACGACCCGGGTGGGCGCAAACTGCGTGATCGGCGGTTCAGTCGGGATTCGGGACAATATTGAAATCGCGGATAACACCGTGATCACCGGCAGGACATTTGTGAGTAATTCAATCCCGGTAGCGGGTGTATACTCATCCAGCATCCTGATGGATACCAATGAAAACTGGCGGCGTAATGCGGCGCGTTTCAAGCAGCTGGATGCACTGGCAAAACGGCTCATTAAACTGGAAAAACGCCAGCATGAGCCCAGTAAGAATAACGACCACAACAATAGCAATTGAATGATGACGGGAGCGAAACATTGAGCGCAATGTATGTAGAAGAAATCCGGAGATTTTTACCGCACCGTTATCCATTCCTGCTGGTCGACCGCGTGCTCGAATGCAATCCGGGTGAATCACTCACCGCGATCAAGAATGTATCGGTGAACGAACCTTTTTTTACCGGGCATTTTCCCGAGCAAGCCATCATGCCCGGCGTGCTGATTATCGAAGCCCTGGCACAGGCCACCGGCCTGCTGGGTTTTCGCACCATGAGCGAAGAGCCGAAAGATGATGTGCTCTACATGCTGGTCGGTGTCGATAATGTACGTTTCAAAAAACAGGTAGTGCCAGGTGACCAGTTATTAATGAAGGTCAGGCTCGAACGCCGCTCCAGGGTGGTGTGGAAATTCAGCTGTGAAGCCACGGTCGACGGCGGCCTGGTCACTGTCGCCGACATGCTCTGTGCTGCAAAACCGATTGACGCATAAGTATTTACGATTAAGCTAGTCTACACATACGCCATTTGATCAATAAACCAGGAAACCCGATTGCATGATACATCCTACTGCAATCATCGATGACACAGCCATCATCGCCGATTCCGTCAGCATTGGTGCCTACAGCGTGATTGGCGCCAACGTAGAAATAGGCGAGGGCAGCGTGCTCGGCCCGCACGTGGTGGTCAACGGCCCGACAAAAATCGGCAAGTACAACCGCATCTTCCAGTTCGCATCGATCGGTGATGTACCGCAGGACCTGAAATACAACAACGAGCCCACCCGCCTCGAAATCGGCGATCGCAACACTATTCGTGAATATGTCACTCTCAATCGCGGCACGGTTGACGATGAAGGTGTCACCCGCATCGGCAACGACAACCTGTTTATGATTTCCTGTCATGTCGCCCACGACTGCCGCATTGGTAACAACGTGATCGTGGCTAATGCAGTTGCGCTCGCCGGCCATGTGCATGTCGATGACTACGCCATCCTCGGCGGCTATACCACGGTGCACCAGTTCACCCGTATCGGCGCGCATTGCTTCACCGGCTTTGCCACAGCCATCGACCGTGATGTGCCACCGTTCTTTACCGTGGTAGGTAATCGTGCGCGGGCAGTGGGGATTAATAAAGAAGGCCTTAAACGTCGACAGTTTAGTGATGCTTCGATTCGTGCTATTCAACAAGCGTTCAAGATCCTGGTGAAATCAGATTTTTCACATAAGATCGCGATGGAACGGATTGAGCAGCTTGCGGGTGAGCATCCTGAGGTTGCGCAGATTCGGGATTTTATTGAGTCTAGTAAGCGGGGCTGGACGCGGTAGGGTTTTGTTATTCCGGCGCACGCCGTGATCATGTATCTTTTGTCGTCATCGCTCTCTATTGTCCTGTCATCCTGAGCTGTTTTTGCGAAGGATCTAGCTTTTTGTCGTCATCCCCGAATGCTTGTATCGGGACTAAATTCGCCGGGAGCGACAGAACGCCCTCGATGATGGCGGCCCGAAGGGGAAAATACATAAATGTATTTTATAGTCCATTGTTTATTCTTTAAGATTTGTCATCCTGAGCCGCTTTTGCGAAGGATCTTGTCGTAGGTTGGGCTGAGGAACGAAGCCCAACGTTTCACAAAGGTTCGTCATCCCCGAATGCTTGTGTCGGGGATCCAGTGTCTTGCTTTTGATTTTTGTTGGCTTTCATCGTCACGTAAATATCGAGGTAGTGGGTAGTCGCACCCACGGGCGAGTTACTTTTTCCCTACAGCAGCAAAAAGTAACCAAAAAGTGCCGCCCCGCTGCACTCACCCTCAATAAACAACATTGAGGGTCCCTTCGTCGCAATTAATCTGCAAGGCCGCTGCGCAACTCGCAAAAAACGCTCAGACATGCTCGCGGAAAACTCCTTGCAGATTAATCGCTCCTCAGTGAGCGCAAGAGGGGGTTGCCATGCAAAAGGAAGAAGCGTAAAAAATAATTAAAGGGGCCGTAGCGAATATATTTTGACCAGCTCATGGTCAGGTT
>JBATHJ010000508.1:0-2766 GCA_049666625.1 Gammaproteobacteria bacterium
TAAAATGCAAAGAACATCGAAAAAGTACAAACTGAGATTTATTAATTGTATCAGGCGGGTTTTATAACAGAATGTCTATATATGCAACATGGCACGGTGAACCAGGCATTTTATTAAAACGATACACCAGGACCAGGCATGAAATAAAAACAACGCTGAACAGAATTGAATAGTCTGTCATTGCCATATTACTATAAAAATAATGCAGTACTGGCGCGCCAATTACTAATGAAATAAATCCTGCAATGTGTTATTGAGCTGGACAAAAACAAACCTGACCCTCTATATATTAAATGCGACACACCCATACATGCAGCGCCTGCATACGCACCTCAAATTAAATCACCGTGGTATATTCAAGACTATCCTGCGCGCTAATCAAACAAGCCCTGTTTTTTTTCATTTTTCTTGATTTTTTTCGCCTGCTTTTTTTCTTTAGGGGTTAACAGCGATTTCTTCTTGGCTTCTTTATTGGTTTTTTGCTCTTTGCTCATGTCGTTCTCCCGTAGTGGTCACCCAAGGCCGACTGCCAGGCTGACAAGGCGACTTTAGCATAGCGTGGAGGCAGCAGAGGCTATATATCGGCAAGCATGCACCCGGGGTCAGCGGGTCCGCCGCGCAGCCATCCGCAGCTCATTGCCAGTCACCGGGTAGGCCTGGGCAAAGCCCCGTATATAGTTGCCCTCGATGGCATCGAAACGAAACAGCAGAAAGTCCGGCAGGCTTGCAAGCAATTCCACGGTATTACCGAGCTGTTGCTGCATCTGCGGCAGGATTTGGCCCCAGCCTTCACTGTCACGTTCGATCTGTTCAGCGGTGCATTGCAGCACCAGGCGACGCCGGGCGAATGCATTTCGGCCGGGTGCACTGTCCTCGATCCACATCAGGCTGGCTACCGGGCGCGCCAGCAGATGCCGGGTATGCCGGGCGAGCTGGCTGATCAGAATATGGCAGCGCCCTTCACTATCGACAATGCAGGGCGCAATGCTGGCATCGGGCGCCCCTTCGGGCGATACGGTCGCCAGCATGACGGCATCACCCTCCCGACGGAAGATGATGGCCTCTTGCTGCAAAGCTTCCATCGAAAGCGCCTCACTCATGCGGGTATTCTCAGTTGTGTGTATGACGAATTCAAGTACGGAAAAGTAAACCTGTTATCAATAGCGCTCAACACCTCACGGGCATGGATTAGACACTGGCGCCCGTAGCAAGACATCGATTACCTGTTCCATCTCGGTAGCGTCGAGGGCATTATTATCGCAGCTCGAGATACACAGATTGGCGCCCGCAATCGCCGCTGGCGATTGCGTCCTAAACAGTGTCAGCGCAGGCCCCTCGCCTGCCAGCATATCCCTGATCACCGGCGGACTTAACATGCCTGCTGTTTCCATCACCGGCAGCATTGCAATATTGTGCAAGGCCGTCAATAACTTGGGCCCGATAAACTGCGGTGACATTGACCCGCTATTACTTACCAGCAAACGCTGCGCAGTATCTATATAGAAATCCAGAAACGCATTGCCGCTGCGAAACATCAACATGGCATTGTGTACTTTTTTATATGCCTTCAGTTTGCCCTGGTTATTATGCTGCAGCCAAACTTCACGACCCACAGCGTAAGATGATTCGGGCAGAACAAAATTTGATGTATCGAAAATCAGGAAATCCGCATCCAGCCAGACGACACGTTGATATTTTTTCAGAGCGTCGCGCAACACCAGCAGGCGCGCAAGATCACTTCTGATGACGCGCTGATACTGCGACTTCAACAACAGAGTATCCGGTATGCAATCAAACAGCGTATCGCCGATAAAGCGATATGCATACGCATTCAGCTTGCACCAGTTGCGCACTGTCTCCATGCAGATCTCGATCCAGGGATAGGGCAATGGCGAGCGATGCGACTGGATGACGAGGGTGCTGCTCATCGTATAACACCTGTTAATTTGAGCGGGTTTAGCGGACAATAATACCGATATTTCAGACGTTTGTTCTGCTCGCCGGATTTAGTCATTGACTAAGCTTCTGCCGGGGTATCAGAATACGGCGAGAAACGTCAGTCGTCACCAGGCGGAGACAGGCGCAGGTTGCGCCCATACTAAAAACCGGGCCCGGCCAGAAACTGCATTAATCATCTCTGCGACCTGCCTGACTAGCATGCCTGGTGCATAAGGCTTACAAGTATTCAGGCGGGTGTAGTTCAATGGTAGAACTTTTGCTTCCCAAGCAAATCACGAGGGTTCGATTCCCTTCACCCGCTCCATATCCCCATACCAGCCCCGTTACACCGGGGCCAGCAGCGCTTTTTAACTTTTCCTGCCCGAAATAAGGTATAATCGGGCGCTTATGTTTGAAAGCGCATTTCACAACGCAGCAATCACGTTTACTACCCAGATGTAGACATGACAACTGATTGTCAAGCAACTATCTGCAAACGATCCTGTCAGATAACAGCAACTTGCTGGAAACATCTACACCCGCGCGGCCCGGCGTATCTGCCTTGCAATACAGTGTAGCAACAGCTTATAAGCCAGCCAATACCGGCAAAGCGTAAGACTCAAAAGATTTTAGAGGTATTAACCATGCAAGATGCACCCATCGAAATTCTATACAAGGTCATAGCCGTGGAAAAGACCACAGCACCGGAAGGTATGCTGGGTGATAACTGGCATCGCTACGTAATTAAAAAAGGCAAATCAGTCATGGAGTGCAAAAAATCGGGCACTCTTAAAGCGGTAACAGAACACGCCGAAGGTGTAGCTGAAC
>JBATHJ010000509.1:0-3275 GCA_049666625.1 Gammaproteobacteria bacterium
GGGCAGTGGCGCAGGAAAGTCTCGATATCTTTGCGCCGATTGCCAATCGCCTCGGCATCGGCCAGCTCAAGTGGGAAATGGAAGACCTGTCGTTCCGTTATCTCGAACCGGGCACCTACAAACGCATCGCCAACTACCTCGATGAAAAACGCGGCGAACGCGAAAGCTATATCGATTCGGTAGTGCGCACGCTGGAAAAACTCATTGCCGACAACGGCGTGAAAGCCAAAGTGTACGGCCGGCCCAAGCACATCTACAGTATCTGGAAAAAAATGACCGCCAAGCAGCGCGATTTTCACGAGCTGTTTGACGTGCGCGCGGTGCGTATCGTGGTCGATTCGATTGCCGACTGTTACGTGGTGCTCGGCCTGGTGCACGGCTTATGGGGCCATATCGAAAAAGAATTTGACGATTACATCGCCAATCCAAAACCCAACGGTTACCAGTCATTGCACACCGCGGTGCACGGCCCTGAAGGCAAGCCGGTGGAAGTACAGATTCGCACCCACCTGATGCACGAGTTTGCCGAGCACGGGGTGGCTGCACACTGGCGCTACAAGGAAGGCGACGGTGCCGACAGCCGACTGCAGTCAGGCATCGATTCGCTGCGCCGCCTGCTCGATGCAAAAAACACCGACGATGACGAGTTGCTGGATAATTTCAGAAGTGAAATGTTCCACGACCGCGTCTTCGTGCTCACCCCCGAAGGCCGGGTGATCGATTTACCCCAGGGTGCAACACCGCTCGATTTTGCCTATGCCGTGCACACCGAAATCGGCCATCGCTGCCGCGGTGCCAAGGTCAACGGCCATATTGTGCAACTCACCTATGAACTGAAAAACGGTGAACGCGTCGAGATACTCACCACCAAAACCGCACAACCGAGTCGTGACTGGTTGTTGCCGCACCTTGGCTTTTTAAAAACATCGCGCGCACGCAACCGGGTGCGCAACTGGTACCACAAGCAGGACCGCGGACAGAACCTGGTCGATGGCAAGGCGCTGTATGACCGTACCATCAAGCGCCTCGGCGTCAGGCCCGAGCTGGACAAGCTGGTAGAACATTTCAGGCAGACGAATGCCGACGAGTTTTACGTGGCCGTCGGACGCGGTGATATCAGTGTGGCGCAAATCAATTCGGCCCTGCTCGAAGTTGCACAACCGGAAACCGAAGGCGAGATCGGCATCCCGCTGAAACCAAAATCGCCGGCAGCAAAAAATAAAAAAACGCCAGGCGCGATCAACGTTGAAGGTGTTGGCAACCTGATGACAGCCATGGCTAACTGCTGCAAGCCGGTGCCCGGTGACGAGATCATCGGTTTCATCACCCGCGGCAAGGGCGTGAGCATCCATCGCAAGGACTGCAGCAATATCATCAACCTCAAGGAAAGCAGCCGCAATCGCCTGATAGCAGTGTCATGGGGCGATGCCGATGTTGAAAACTACCCGGTAACATTAATTATCGAGGCGATGGACCGACGTGCACTGCTGAGTGATATTGCAAATACGCTCAGCAACGAAAACGCAAATGTCACGGCATTTAATACCCTGTCAGACAAAAAACACCAGACCGCACGCATCGCGGTCACGCTGGATGTACACGACCTCGAACAACTCACCCGCATGATAGACAAGATAGCGCAGTTACCAAACGTGACAGAAGTGATGCGCGGCGCGAATGCGCGTGAGAGTTAAGATTTAAAAACTTTGCCACAGAGGTCACAGAGAACACAGAGAAAGGCATTATTGTTACAAACAAAGATTTTTATGCATGAATACGTTGTTTGCATAAAAAGCCCTGCCAGACTGTTTTAATCAATATTATTTTTTCTCTGTGACCTCTGTGACCTCTGTGACCTCTGTGGCAAATGCTTTAAGCTTTATATCTTTTTCCTCAGCCTCGTAGGTTGGGCTACGTTTCTCCAGCCCAACAACCCACTTAATCAAAAACGTTGGGCTGATAACGCGTAGCCCAACCTACGTTCTGCTTCATTATCAGCACCAACAAAAAAATCTGCGTTCATCCGTGTTCATCTGTGGATATTTTTGTTTCCCACCTAAAACTTGATACTAATACTGGTGCCAGTATAGCCATGGCTGCCGCTGAGTTCGTCTTCGAAATCGCCAAAGCTCACGCCTTCGTAAAACAACCCAAACGCCACATGGTTTGACACCCGCACGCGCAAGCCAGCGCGGAAATGTAAATCGGGGTCGCAATCGAGTTCTTCATCGCAGCGTTGTTGCGAGTCATTCGAGCGGAACAGAAAATCAAACAGGCCGATACCGACTTCGGCATAGGGCGCGAAGGTGTTGAGGCCGCCGATACCAATCGTGACACGGGTGACCAGTTCACTGTCGATCGCGGCTTCCTGTTCGAACAGCGCGAACTCGAGGCCGCCGTAATAAGCGTAGTTTCGTTGATAATTAAAAATCGTGTAGAAGCCGAGCACGTTAACATTGCGCAGGGTGTCGCTGCTGGACAGCAATGAATACTCGATAAAGCTTTTGTCGACACTCCAGGCGCGCGCCGGCAGAAGCAGGCAAGCCACCAGCACGATCAAGCAGGCAAGTGTGTTGCGCTGCATGCGGCTAGCGCTGGATGTCATCCTTGAACAGGTCATCACCGAACAGTTCCTGTTCGCTGAATTCGTCAGGCGGGTTGCCGTCATGCACCAGGTTCTTGCGGCGCTGCGTCCAGGCATCGCGAATAAAGGCATAGCGGTCGATGGCGGTTTCGTCGATGACATTGGTGGCGCTCAGCAGGTCGGCTCGCAGGTCGATGAGCTTCAGGCTGAGGGCAAGGTTTCTTTCATTCTTTTGCGGAATGTTGTAAATCGGATCGAACTCGACAGAGTCCACGGTAAAGCCGACGGCATCACGAATGTTGCTGGCACCAACAAATGGCAGCACCAGGTAAGGGCCGCTGCCCACGCCCCAGTATCCCAGGGTCTGGCCGAAGTCCTCGTCATGCTTGACCAGGCCGAATTCGGTCGACACATCGATCAAACCACCGAGGCCAAGCACAGTATTAAAAACGATACGTGCCGTGTCCGACAGCGCCTGCCGGAATTTAAGCTGTAGCAGGTCATTGAACAGCACCACCACATCGCCAATGTTATTGAAAAAGTTGGTCACCCCGGTGTCAACAAAGTTGGGCGTCACCGCCTGGTAGCCTTTTGCAATCGGTTTCAGGGCATAGATATCGACAGTGTCATTAAACGCGTACACCGAGCGGTTAAAACTTTCAAACGGATCATCCGGATTCGGCACCTCAAC
>JBATHJ010000510.1:0-2185 GCA_049666625.1 Gammaproteobacteria bacterium
GCGTGCGCTTTTCCAGTTGGCATAGTCGCTGTCGCTGAGTGACAGTTGCGACAAGGCGCTTGATGCTTTCAGGCCGGCCTGTACGCCGGATTCAATAATCTCTTTGCTCAATTCAAAATCAGTGGCACCAATGTCATCGAGTGCAAGCTCAATCAGTACATCATTTGCGTTCAGTTGTGACAGCGAGCGTTTTACATTCTGTTCAGTGAGCAGGTTAATCGACTGGTCAGCAACATCAATCACACTGTTTATTTTATTGCGCGATAACAAGGGTGTACCGGCATTGACCGCGATGATGATGTCGCCGCAAAGTTCGCGCACAATATCGACCGGCAGGTTGCGCACCAGTCCGCCATCCACGTAAATGTGTGCGCCTATCCTGGTCGGTGCAATCGCGCCGGGTAATGACATGCTGGCGCGCATGACTTTAATCAGCTCGCCTTCGCTGAAAACGCGCATGTCACCACTTTCAAGATCAGTGGCGATAGCGCGAAACGGCGTGGGTAACTGGTCGAAGTCCAGGCCTGCAATTGACGGGCCCTGCCCGATGAGGTCCTTGAGAAAAAATTCGAATTTATAACCCGCAGAGGCGCCGGTGGGTAATAGCACCTCACCGTCGCGGAAGCCCACGGTAAAATCAAACAACGGGCGGTAGCTGTCGCGCTTTATACGCAGTGGAATTTCCGAGCGTGGGGGCAGGTCATCAAACAACTCGACAAGGTCGGATTGTGATAATACATCGCGCATTTTCTCAGGACTCACGCCAGCGGCATAGCTGCCGCCCACCAGCGCACCCATGCTGGTACCGGCGATGCAGTCTACCGGAACTCTAAGGTCTTCCAGCACCTGCAATACACCCACGTGTGCGAGTCCGCGTGCGCCCCCACCCGACAGCACAAGGCCGATACGCGGGCGTGCGAGATTATCAGCAGTCGTGGACTCTATACCGGGCACCACGGTGGGGAGCGACAGGCAGAGCATAGAAAAGGCGAAACAGATAAACGCGCGCATCGTGGTCAATTAATTTTATAGACAGTCGAAGATTAGCATTGTTGGTGTTGCGATCGTAGATAAATCAGTTAATCGTGTATCTGCCAGCAGCAAACTGCTATATATAGTGGAGATCACTGCTGCACCAGGCAGGTGATATTTGGCGGGATATATTTCGATCTTGAATATAAGGAAGAACCTGAATAAATGAAAAACAAGGTGCGCTACAGCGTTGATGATGGATTCGATCTGCTGGCGAAAAAAACAGAGCTGCCGCTGGATGAATACACTGCAATTACTGATCGCCAGGCTGAAATAGAATCTTGCCTGGCGCAACATGTTTCAACTTTTTCCACGGTAATCCCGGGTGCGTTTGCACGCAAAACACTTATATCCCCGCTTGCAGGATGCGAAATCAGTTTGTTCGTACTGTTCAAACATGAACTTAACGTGCGTTTCCCGCCGGCGAAACTGCTCGATAAACTACTGGTAACACTGAAGCAGAAATACCCCGATGCGTTACTCTCAAAAAAATATAATGCGGTCCTGGTGCCGTTTGAAAATTTCGCATTCAGGGTGCAGCCCGGATTTCTGACACCTAAAAACGCTTACCTGGTCCCGGCGCTGGCCTGGCAGGGCTGGGTTGATTATCACAGCCTGGCGTACAAAGCCCAGCTTTCAAAAGCAGACCTCGCACACAAAGCAAAACTGCTCCCGGTCATCAGGATGATAAAGTCGTGGAACCACGTTACCGGCAGTCTATTCGATGACTATTATCTTGAGATAATGGTCTGCGATGTGCTGAAAGACTTTGAGATCAGGCAGTATTCGACTGCACTGTGCCATGTATTCAAGTCTGCATTGAAAGAAGTGGTGTACAAAAAAAATGACCCGGCCAATCCTGAGTTCGAGATTGAGGGTTTGCGCGATGTTGCCGACCTGGTTAGTGCCATGCTGCATTTTCAACAGGCTTATAAACTGGCCAGGCGCGCAGTAGAGCATGAAGAAAACGGACATATCGAACTGGCGCTGGAGAGCTGGCAGACATGTTTGCCCGGAAGTTTTCCATCTCGAATGGATATGGTCATCGGACAAATCAGGCGGCAGGGGATCGTCGGTGCAGAAGCATTGCAGCTGATGCGTGATGTGTTTGACCAGTCCTGATTGATAGCGTGTTTATCTACCTGCTTCGAAT
>JBATHJ010000511.1:0-1722 GCA_049666625.1 Gammaproteobacteria bacterium
TCAAGCATCTTTTTGTAATACTCGAAAAACAATATCAATACTCAGATCCAGGGTTTGTAACTGTGCCGCCGCTTCCCGGCCGGACTGGCTGGCGCGGTAAAAATGTGGTGTCATAATGAGCAGGTTATTAATTTGCGCATTGCTGTTGATGTGGGTTTTAAATTGCAGTGACTGGTTTTCAACCAGGCTATAGCCCAGGGTCTTTGCATGGGCCTGTGCATGCCCGGGCGTTGGCGGCGGTGTTTTTTTGACTTCGGAATAAATGATTTCGCGCAGCTCGGCGAGGTGATCAGGCCCGGGTTCGACCAGCACTATAAAGCCGCCGGGCTTTAATACTTTCTCAAAGCCCTCGAAACTCTGGAAACCAAACACACATAGAATAATATCGACACTCGCGGGCAAGAGCGGCGGCTGACGGTTGGTGCCCACGATCCAGCTAATGTGTTTATTTCGCCTCGCGGCCTCGAGTATCGCCTGTTTGGATATATCCAGGCCAAGCATGCAAAGCCCGGTATCAGCCGGGCTTTGCTCGAGCACTTTAAACACGTAATCAAAATAATAACCTTCGCCACAGCCCGCATCCAGCAGGCAGATGCCATCATCATCGTCGTCGCCATCGCCATCGACAGCATGCCTTGCCGTCACCCGGGTTTGCACCAGCTCGGCCAGAATGCGCGCGATGGGTTCATAATTGCCCGAATTCAGAAACGCTGTGCGCGCGCTCACCATGGCTTTGCTGTCCCCCGGGTGCCTGGTGCGCTTGTGTTGCACCGGCAGCAGGTTGACGTAGCCCTGGCGGGCGATATCAAAACTATGGCCGTTGGCACATACCAGCTGCTTGTCGCGTGCTTCGAGGCGCGCGCCGTCGATCGGGCACGCCAGGTTATGTGACTTGTGAAATTTCATGTTGCGCTGGGCTTTGGCTATCAGGGCGCTATTAAAACAGATTTCCTGTCGCCCTGCGCTGCGCTGAACCTGCCCTGCGCCGGGTGCCTCCGAACCCCCGGTATTTACAGAACTGTCGAATATTTATTCCCAGCAATCACCCACGACTTTCATCTGGCGGGCGTCTGTGAAATGATCACCCCCCATGAACGCACAAATCACCCCTGACAGCTCCGCTGCGCAACTTCTGCACAGCGTATTTGGTTACGATCAGTTCCGGCTGCAACAACAGGACATAGTCGATCACATGCTCAAAGGCGGTGATGCCCTGGTGTTAATGCCCACTGGCGGCGGCAAATCACTCTGCTACCAGATACCCGCGATGCTGCGCCCGGGTGTCGGCATCGTGATCTCGCCGCTGATCGCGCTGATGCAGGACCAGGTCAGCGCGCTGCAGCTAAACGGGGTAAGCGCGGCCTTTCTCAACTCGACCCTGAGTGCTGATGAAGTGCGTGAGGTCGAAACCGCGCTGCAACGCGGTGAGCTCGACCTGCTCTACATCGCCCCCGAACGCCTGATGATGCCGCGCATGCTGGCACTGATCGAACGTATCCCGGTGGCGCTGTTTGCCATCGACGAAGCGCATTGCGTCTCGCAGTGGGGGCATGATTTTCGTCCCGAGTATGTCCAGCTGTCGGTATTACACCAGCGGTTTCCGACGATCCCGCGTATTGCGCTCACCGCCACCGCGGACAGTGCCACGCAACGCGAAATCATCGAACGCCTCGCACTCGGCGACGCGCGCCAGTTTATCGGTGGTTTTGACCGCCCCAATAT
>JBATHJ010000512.1:0-1701 GCA_049666625.1 Gammaproteobacteria bacterium
CGTTGCGTCTCGGCTTCAAGCTCGCTAATGACGCCCGCATCAAAGGTCGCAAAATGATCCAGCGTCTGGTTCGGCAATATTGGCAGCACGATAAAGCTGATGGTAAGAAACAGCAGTATTGCCTTCATTTCATGCGCGCTGATTTTGCGCGCGAAGTCATTGATAGCCGCTTTCGGGAACAGTACACCCAGGGTCAGGATAGCAAGCGCGATCGCCAGCACCTGGGCATCGAACATGATCAGCACACCGAGGAAAAACACGATAAATGCAGCCAGCTCGGTGGTAATTCCCGGGCCGTGTTTGCGGTCAGCCCAGTAGCCGGAAAGCACAATTGCCAGCAGGCCGACAAAGCTCAGCGCAATAATCCAGATCGCATCGAAGCGTTGCGCCAGGTAGGCTGAAAGCGCGCCGATGACTGAAAAAAAGATAAAGTCACGAATGCCCATGGTCCTGCTGCCGCCTTCGCGCATTTCGCGCTCGATGCCGATGAGCACACCGATGAACACGGCAAGGCCAAACTGGCTGAACAGCACAATTAATTCATCGTAACTCATTGGCCACTCCGTAGCGGTGGGATCATTAAGGGATTTGAAGCATGTCTCAACAGGAATCCACGGCGGCGCAATTTTCGCCAGCCTTCACAGGCACATACTATAAATATAATCGCCCGGCTACGAAGCCTTTTCGTTTTCCAGTGATTTTTCTGTGATGGTTTCATAGAGGTGTACCACTTTCGCGCAAAAAGTCTGCCATTCTGGATGTCGGTCGATTAAATGCTTGCTGTTCTGCGCATCCTTGATAACGGTATCCAGAAAAGCGACATCATCTTCACTCAGGCATTCACCTGAATCAGATTTTTCCTTCAGCTCCAGCAGCCTGGGAAGCCTCTGTTTCTCAAACCTCTCTATCAGCGTCAGAATGACACCTTCTTCTTTTGATAGCTGCGTCATAATTCATCCCCTCACTCAATAGTCCTCACATAGCCAGAATAAGTAACCGGGCAAGATAAGCAATCGGACCAGATATGCCTGCAATGCTGGCACAACAGGCTGCATTAACTTACACTCTATAAACAGCATTTACATCCGCTGTGTTTGTTGCTGCGCACGCGATGCCCGCCATGCGAGGCACCGCGAGGCCGGCGGCTGCCCTGTGACTCCCATGCTTACAGACAACACAGCCCGTAAAGCAAACAATCGCTCAGCGAATATTACTGTAACAGCAGAAATTCTGTAGTTGATTGATCCGGGTCAGTTAAGCTGCAACGATAAGCTGCTAGGTTTATTGATCAGGCCACCAGAGACAACAGAAAATGGATAAATCCGCCACCAGCAAGGCACAACCTGCACCGGACGATCAAACCGCCGATGCGCAGACACATGCCAATGCAGCTGAGATTTCCGCAACGGCAATAGACACCACCCCTGCCGCGGCGATCGACCTGGATAATCCGGAACTCTACCTGAACCGGGAACTGACCTGGCTGGAATTTAATTACCGGGTACTGCACATGGCCGCAGATGAAGCCACCCCGCTGCTGGAGCGGGTCAAGTTCATCGCCATTGTCAGTGCCAATCTCGACGAATTCTTCATGAAACGTGTTGGCGGACTGAAGCAACAGATCGCAGCCGGTATCCGCACGCCTTCGGTGGATGGCCGCACGCCGCTGGAACAACTCCAGGAAAGCCAGAAAATTGTGCG
>JBATHJ010000513.1:0-2667 GCA_049666625.1 Gammaproteobacteria bacterium
TCGATCATTGCCGGCATGATGGGTCTCGATGCCGATATGCTGGGGCGACTCGGTGGTAAAACCCTGCTGTATTACCTGTCAACAAGCCTGGTCGCCATTCTCACCGGTCTTGTGCTGGTGAATTTAATTCAGCCCGGCATTATTGACGGCGTCGCGGCAAACGATACCATCGGCCTGGCGAGTAACACCGATGACGTGCTGAAAAATGTTGAAGGCCGCGGGCCCGCGGATGTGGCGGATGTATTTTTGCGCATGATACCGACCAATGTGATCGCGGCAGCTGCAGAAGGCCAGATGCTGGGGCTGATTTTTTTCAGCTTGTTGTTCGGCTACTTTGTGTCGCGATTGAAAGATCCGTTTGCAACTGCGCAGCAACATTTCTGGCAGGGCATGCTTGCCATCATGATGCAAATGACCAACCTGGTGATGAAATTTGCACCGCTGGGTGTGTTTGCACTGGTCAGCAAGGTCATTCTTATCTCCGGGTTTGATGCAATACGTCCGTTGGCGTGGTTTTTCTTTACGGTGATCGCGGCGCTCGCACTGCATATGTTTGTCAGTCTGCCGCTGATATTAAAGACCGTTGCCCGGGTTAAACCTGCACGCCATTTCAATGCCATGCTGCCTGCCTTGCTTACTGCCTTTTCGACCAGCTCGTCATCGGCCACCTTGCCGGTGACCATGGAATGCGTGGAAACCCGTGCACGCGTATCCAACCGCGTGAGTGGTTTTACCTTACCGTTGGGCGCCACGGTCAACATGGACGGGACCGCGCTTTACGAGTGTGTCGCCGCCATGTTTATTGCGCAGGTCTATGGTCTGGAGCTCAATTTCACCACGCAATTAACCGTGGTGATGATTGCCTTGCTGACATCCATCGGTGTTGCCGGTATCCCGTCGGCGAGCCTGGTGGCGATCAGTATTATCCTGGGGGCGATCGGGCTGCCACTGGAGGCCGTGGGCCTGATCCTGGTGGTGGATCGGGTGCTGGATATGTGCCGTACGGCGGTGAACGTGTTCAGTGATTCGTGTTGCGCGGTGACTATTGCCAGGCTTGAAGGCGAGGATGCCGTGCTGGGAGAGCCCGCCAGGCGCTGAGGTGCCAGGTGTTTGCAACACCTCCGTGTGCTGCTTCATTCTGTAACAGCGGGTACTGCTAGTCTTTCTCGATATTGCCCATCAATCCCGCGGTATGGTATCCCGCGTCGACATACATGACTTCACCGGTGATGCCGCTGGCGAGTCCTGAACACAGGAACGCGGCGCAATTACCGACTTCTTCTATGGTGATATTGCGGTGCAGCGGGGCGCTTTGCTCGACATGTGCCAGGATGGTGCTGAATCCCGAGATGCCTTTCGCCGCCAGGGTTTTGATCGGGCCGGCTGAAATCGCGTTAACTCGAATACCTTCACCGCCCAGCGAATGCGCGAGATAACGCACGTTGGCTTCAAGACTGGCCTTGGCCAGGCCCATCACGTTATAGCCCGGGAAAGCGCGCACTGCGCCGAGATAGCTCAGCGTCAGGATGGCAGCATCTTCACGGTTTTGCATCATGTGACGTCCCGCCTTGGCAATTGCGGCGAGGCTGTACGAACTGATTTCATGCGCCTTGTTGAAGCCATCGCGCGTCAGGTTGTCGAGATAGTCGCCTTCCAGCATTTCCTTGGGCGCAAATGCGACTGAGTGAATGATCACGTCGAGCGATTCCCAGTAATCATCGAGCCTTTCGAACACTGCTTCGATCTGGGTATCGTCTTCCACATCACACGGCAGCACGATATCGGAATCGCATTCACCCGCAAGCTTCTCGACGCGTTCGCGCAGGCGTTCACCCATGTAGGTAAATGCCAGTTCGGCGCCTTCGCGGTGCATGGCCTTGGCGATACCCCAGGCGATCGAACGGTTGCTGGCGACGCCGAAGATCAGTACACGTTTGCCTGTCATGAAGCCCATATATGTGTCTCCCCAAAAAAAGTGCTGTAAACTTGGACGACCCGATGCCGCCGCGAGGTGTTATTGGCGGATTATACAGAGAAACACGAAAAACACTACGCAAGCGCCGGGATTGTCCGCGCGGCGTGTCAACCGGAAGCTCGACAGCTATAAATCATGCCAATCACACATCACCTGTTATTCGAGACCGGTAAACAATGAGCTCAGCTGTGCGCAAATGCCTGGCGGTACTCGTCATGTTATCGCTTGTTCTGCTGAGCCGAAATGTGTTCGCGGTGTATGCCATGGGCATGGGCTACACGCCAAAATACCCGGCCGATTTTCAGCATTTCGATTATGTGAATCCCGATGCGAAAAAAGGCGGTGAGCTGGTGCTGTCCGGCTTTGGCACATTTGACAGCCTCAATCCGTTTTTGCTCAAAGGCATTTCGGCCGATGGTCTGGGCGCACTGGTATTTGAAAGCCTGCTGGAAAAAAGCCTGGATGAGCCCTTCAGTGAATACGGTTTGCTGGCGGATGATTTTGAGCTTGCGGAAGATGGCCTGTCGGTGACTTTTCATATCAACCCGAAAGCGCGCTTTTCAAATGGCCAGCCGGTGACCGCCGACGATGTTAAATTTTCATTCGATACCCTGATGAGCAAGGCGGCGCATCCACAATTTCGAATTTATTACGCAGATGTCAAATCCGCCAGCGTGATTGACAAACGCACT
>JBATHJ010000514.1:0-4700 GCA_049666625.1 Gammaproteobacteria bacterium
CATTAACCTGCTGACTAATGTTATAGGTGCCGCGCCCGTCGGTCGAAAATCTCAGCTGGGTCTGGAATACCATTTAGTGTTTTCCTGATAGTGATTAATGAAAAACGATTATCCACAGATGAACGCAGATGAACGCAGATGAACGCAGAGGTATCTGGTTCGCCTGCGGCTCAAGAAGATTTAACAACATTTTTTACATCCGTGTTCATCTGCGTTCATCCGTGGACCAAGTTCTGTATATGTCTTGTTCAGTCAGCAAAGCAGCTGCTGAAATTATCGGCCAGGGTGCGCATTAATGTAAACCAGGCCTTGCTTCCCTGGTGCTGCTGCAGTCCCAGTGAATCGAGTTCCACGGCACGCGCGCTGGTGCCGCTGAGCAGGGTACTAATCACCGCGGGACGACGCGGCGCATCATAGACCACGCAGGATATCGCCTGTTGCTTCATCAGCTGCCTGAGTTCGCGGATGTGGTGTGCGCTCGGTTGCAGTTCATCGCCCTGGGCGATTATACCGGCATTGTGCAGGTTAAACTCGTGTTCAAAATACTGGTAGCCATCGTGATAGCTGATGAATGCTTTTCTGGTTTTGAGCTTGTCAGCTATCTGCTTTCGCAATTTTTCGATCTGCAAATGCATGTGCTTGGTGTTGCGAGTGTATTCGGGGGTGTGTGCCGGGTCCAGCCTGATCAGCGCCTGCGCGATTTGATCCACCATGAGATCGGCGTTGCGCGTGCTGAGCCAGATATGCGGGTCGGCCGGACGTTCGGAAGTGACTTCGGTGCGCTCATCGGCATGCATGTGCTGACCACGTTGTGGCAATAATTCTAAATGCGGGTTGTCCATCAGCGAGATCACGGTGGTATCCGAATCAAGATTGCGCAATACACGCGGCAGGTACGTTTCCAGTTGTGGGCCAGCCCAGAATACCAGCATGGCGTTTGAAAGCATGCGCATGTCCGATGGTCTCAGGCTGGCATGATGGGGTGATTGTGTGCTGTCGAGCAATAGCTCGGGGCTGGCGACACCCTGCATCACCCCGAGCACCAGCGCATGCAGCGGCTTGATGCTGACGACAACATTGATCTCAGCATCCGAGCGTACCACCGGGGAGGTGACTGCGCACACCAGCAGGCAAAGACCTGTAACCACCTGTGCAAAGCGCATACCCATTCTCCTGAAATGTTATGTTATAATGTAACACATTTTACGCTATCAACCACGGGTGGTTTACGTGTCCGAATGCTCCCATCGCGGTGACGTCAGCTGCACCCTGCCTTCTTCGAAGCAGGTGCACACATTATTACAGCAGGCCGAAGCGCTGTGTGCCCAGCGCAAACAGCGCTTTACCGAATTGCGCCGGCGGGTGCTCGAACTGGTGTGCAGCTACCAGCAGCCGGTCGGTGCCTATGCATTGCTCGATGACCTGCGCGCTGAAGGTCGTTCGGCTGCGCCGCCTACAATATACCGGGCGCTGGATTTTCTGCAACAGCAGGGGCTGGTGCACCGCATTGCCACCAATAATACCTATATCGCCTGCGCCCACCCGCAGCATTCACACGAGGGCGTGTTCCTGGTCTGCAATCAATGTGGCCATACCCAGGAAGTACACACCCAGGGTGTGCTTGATGCAGTGAAACGCAACGCGACGAAGTTTGATTTCCTGGTACAGCACGCAGCTATCGAAATCAGCGGCCTGTGCCAGCGTTGCCGTCAATGAAGCCCGCACGATGAAACCCGGCCGGGTGAATCCACCTGATATCAATGCTGTGCCGCTGCTGAGCGCCAGCGGTATTGGCTATCGCATTGCCGGTCGCCAGATATTGAATGACATCAGCCTTGAGCTATTGCCCAATACCATTGTCACCCTGATCGGGCCAAACGGTGCGGGCAAAACCACGCTGATCCGTCTGTTGCTCGGCCTGCTGCCGGCACAGGCCGGCAGGATTAAACGCAAACCCGGATTGCGCGTGGGTTATGTGCCGCAACGCGTGACCATTGATGACACCATGCCATTGCGGGTGCGGGATTTTTTGCATCTGGGGGGGCACTATTCCGAGGCGGAAATGCGCCAGCTGCTGGATGAAGTCGAAGCCGGCCATGTTTTTGAAACACCGATTCAGAGAATATCCGGCGGCGAGCTGCAACGTGTTCTGCTGGCACGCGCATTGTTAAAAAAACCCGAGTTGCTGGTGCTGGACGAGCCGGCACAGGGTGTTGATGTCATCGGCCAGCAGGCGCTGTACAAACTGATCGGCGACATTCGCGACCGTCATGCCTGTGCCGTGCTGATGATTTCACACGACCTGCACCTGGTGATGGCGGCGACGGACACGGTGATCTGTTTGAATACTCACGTGTGTTGCACCGGGCATCCCGAGGACGTGAGTGCGCACCCGGAATACCTGAAAATTTTTGGCGGCACACTGGAAGGACTTGCGGTGTATTCGCATCACCATGATCACGAGCATAATATTCATGGCGATGTTATCGATGAAGCGGCGGACGCTGCAGCGGGCGAGCATCAACACACGCACGATTGCGAGCACACACATTAATATGGATGATTTTATTATCAATGCACTGCTCGCAGGTATCGCGCTGGCGCTGGTGGCCGGGCCGCTGGGTTGTGTCGTGGTGTGGCGGCGCATGGCGTATTTTGGTGACACCCTGGCGCACGCGGCGCTGCTCGGCGTGGCGCTGGCAGTATCGGCAAAGCTGTTGCCGCAGGTGGGGGTGGCGCTGGTTGGTATCGGACTTGCGGTGCTGCTGTTCTGGCTGGAAAAGCAGCGCGAAATATCCACCGACACCCTGCTCGGAATTCTGTCGCACAGCGCGCTGGCACTGGGCCTGATCGTACTCTCTATAATACAGCGCGAGTCTTCCGGCATCGACCTGATGGCGTATTTGTTCGGTGATATTCTTGCCATCAACAGAAGCGAGCTGGGCTGGATGTACCTCGGGGTAGTGGCGATTTTGCTGGCGTGGTGGAAATTATGGCCGGGACTGCTGTCGATTTCAGTGCACGAAGACCTCGCGCGCACCGACGGAGTGCCGGTGGCAGCATTACGCTTTGCGTTTATGCTGATGCTGGCGCTGGTGATCGCGGTGGCGATTAACGTGGTGGGTATTCTGCTGGTCACGGCCTTACTGATTATTCCCGCGGCAAGCGCACGCCTGTTCTCGAGTACCCCGGCGCAAATGGTTTTGTTGTCGATGTTATTCGCAACTTTGTCAGTCATTACGGGTCTGGGTTCATCTTTGCAATGGGACGTACCTGCGGGCCCGATGATTGTCGTCATGGCGGCGCTGGTTTTTTTTGTTGCACGCCTGACTGGCTATATGCGCCTGGCTAGTAAATATTAATTGTTATCACTGTGCAGCAGCATTGGCATGCTTAGTGCAAAAATGTTTAATTTAAGCGGTACCCGATGTTGCAGGTGGTGGAGAACATCCGCGATCTGCACAGTAAACTGTCACTGTTATTTACGCGAGTAGAAATATGGCTTATCAACACCTGTTAAAGCTGACGGCGATGTGCACACTGGTGCTATGCAGCGACATTCTGCATGCACAGGTTTTTGATACCGATTCCGCAGTGGCGCACGCGCTGGAACACAACCCGAATCTGAATGCCGTCCACCAGCAGGTGAATGCTTCGGGTGCGCGCACCCAGGCAAGCCGGGCGGGGCATAAGCCTGTGCTCAGCATTTCTCACACTGCGCGCGTGAGCGATAACCCGCTCGATGCTTTCGCTGACAAACTCAATACCCGGCAGGTGACGACACCGGATTTTGATCCAGCGAGGCTGAATGAACCTGGTTCGTCTGATCTCTATTTCACCCAGCTGGCCTTGCGCTGGCCGGTGTACACCGGCGGGCGCGTATCAGCGCTGGTGGAAGATGCTGAACATACCGAGACTAACAGCCGGCTGCAATATCAGTATCAACGTGAGCATATTGCCGCCGCCACGCTGCAGGCCTACCGGGTAGCGCTGGCTGCAGAGCAGGCGGTTGCTATCGCTGAAGATGCAGTGCGCTCAGCTGTGCAGCATGCAAACACCACGGCCGAACTAGCAGCTGAAGGCCGTATTGTTGAATCAGACAAGCTCGCGGCAGAAGTGAATCTTGCGGCCCTGCGTTCACAGCGTGAGCAGGCGGCAACGCGTTACCAGTCAGCACTCGATGAATTAAAACTGGTGATCGGTCTGCCGCTTGATACAGCAATAGAACTGGCGGCGGCAAAACTGCCGGTCATTGCCGAAGATGAAGCTCTCGCAGCACATGAAAAACGCGCGCTGGATGCACGCAAGGACCTGGCCGCCGCGCGTGCCATGGTGCAGGCCGCCAAAGCACGTGTTGATGCAGCGCGTTCGGTGAACCGGCCCACGGTTGATATCGTTGCGAGTTCGAACTGGTACGATGACAGTCCCGGTTTTGACAGCCAGTCATCGAGCATCATGGGCGTCATCAGTTTTGATCTTTACAATGGCAGGACGGATGGCGAGATTGATGTCGCCCTGGCGCAGCAACGTGAAATGCAGTGGCAGTTGCAGGCGCTCGAGCAGGCGGCACAAAAACAGGTGCGTGATGCCTGGAACAGTATGCAGGAATCAAAGCAACGACTTGCGCTCGCCGAAGACAATGTGTTTACCGCGAAACGCACCGTCAAACTTGTCAAGCAGCGTTACGGACAGGGCAGAAC
>JBATHJ010000515.1:0-4429 GCA_049666625.1 Gammaproteobacteria bacterium
GCGGTAAAATACGCGCGCGAAAACAATGTGCCGTATCTTGGCATCTGTCTCGGCATGCAGGTCGCGGTGATCGAGTTCGCGCGCCATGTTGCCGGTATCGAGCAGGCGCACAGCAGTGAATTCAGAATTGATACCCCGGACCCGGTGATCGGCCTGATTACCGAGTGGATGGATGAAGCCGGGCGCATCGAACGCCGCAGCAAGAGTTCTGACCTGGGGGGCACCATGCGCCTCGGCGGCCAGACCTGCCTGATCGAACCAGGCACGCTGGCGCACCGCGTCTACGGTACCGACAGCGTGGTCGAGCGCCATCGCCATCGTTATGAATTCAACAACAAATACCTCGATGTACTCACCCAGGCCGGGCTGGTCATCAGCGGCAAATCGGCGGACGGCATGCTGGTAGAAATGGTCGAGCTCGCCCAGGAAGGCCCGCACGCCCATCCCTGGTTCCTGGCCTGCCAGTTTCACCCTGAGTTCACTTCAACACCACGCGATGGTCACCCGCTGTTCGCCGATTTTATTCGCGCAGCACTGCAGCATAAGCAGGTTCGCACCGGTGAAACCGCGGTCTGTGCCTGAGTATCGACCAGGACCACGGAACGAATCGGCTTCGGCACACGTCTGAGCACATCTATGCAACATGAACCAGGAGTACGTGGCTGATGAAATTATGTGGTTTTGAAGCGGGACTGGATAAGCCGCTGTTCCTGATCGCCGGCCCATGCGTTATCGAAAGTGAAGCCATGGCGCTGGAAACCGCCAGTCGGCTGAAAGAAATCACCAGCGCACTCGGCATGGCGTTTATATACAAATCATCCTTCGACAAGGCCAACCGTTCTTCGGGCGACAGTTTCCGCGGGCCCGGCATGGCGCAGGGGCTGGAAATTCTACAGAAAGTCAAAGACCAGGTCGGCGTGCCGGTACTCACCGATGTGCACGAAGACACGCCGCTGGACGAAGTTGCCGACGTGGTCGATGTATTACAGACGCCGGCGTTTCTGTGTCGCCAGACCAACTTTATTCTCAATGTTGCGCGCACCGGCAAACCGGTGAATATCAAGAAAGGCCAGTTTCTTGCGCCCTGGGACATGAAAAACGTGGTTGATAAAGCACGCTCGACCGGTAATCAAAACATCATGGTATGCGAACGCGGTGTATCATTCGGTTATAACAACCTGGTGTCGGATATGCGTTCGCTGGCAGTGATGCGCAATACCGGCTGCCCGGTGGTGTTCGATGCCACGCACTCGGTGCAATTGCCGGGCGGACAGGGCACCAGTTCGGGCGGACAACGCGAACACGTGCCGGTACTGGCACGTGCAGCCGTTGCCGCAGGGGTTGCCGGTGTATTCATGGAAACCCATCCTGATCCATCAAAGGCACTCAGCGATGGCCCAAATGCCTGGCCATTGGCTAAAATGCAGGCACTGCTGGAGCGTCTGCAGGCACTCGATGCCATTGTTAAAGCCACAGAATTCGAAGAAAACACACTTTAAAAATATCAACATACATACAGGTTAGTCATGAGCGAAATCGTTAAAATTCATGCACGCGAGATTCTGGATTCACGCGGCAATCCTACACTTGAAGCCGAAGTCACACTCGCCACCGGTGGCTTTGGTCGCGCCGCGGTGCCTTCTGGCGCATCCACCGGTACGCGTGAAGCCCTCGAACTGCGCGACGGTGACAAGTCGCGTTATATGGGCAAGGGCGTGACTAAAGCCGTCGCCAACGTGAATGGTGAAATCCGCGATGCGCTGCTCGACATGGATGCACAGAAGCAGGCCGAAATCGACAAAAAAATGATCGAGCTCGATGGCACCGAAACCAAATCACGACTCGGTGCAAACGCGATTCTCGCGGCATCGCTGGCGTGCGCGCACGCCGCCGCTGACGAACGCGAAGAAGCGCTGTACGTGCATCTGGGTTCGGGTGAATACCTGATGCCGGTACCGATGATGAATATTATCAACGGCGGCTCGCACGCGGATAACAGTGTCGATTTGCAGGAATTCATGATTCTGCCGGTGGGCGCGCCGAGTTTTCGCGAAGCCCTGCGCTACGGCGCCGAAGTGTTCCACACCCTGCGCGCGGTACTGCATGCCAAAGGCATGAATACCTCGGTGGGTGACGAAGGCGGCTTTGCACCCAATTTATCTTCGAATGAAGAAGCGATCGAGGTTATTCTTGAAGCGATTGCAAAGGCCGGATTCAAGCCGGGTGAAGATATCTATCTTGGCCTGGATGTTGCCAGTTCCGAGTTCTGCAAGGATGGAATGTATAACCTGGCCTCCGAAGGCAAGGTGTTTAATGCGCATGAATTCACCGATTATCTTTCCGGCTGGGTCGATCAATATCCGATTATCAGCATCGAAGACGGCCTCGCAGAAGATGACTGGGAAGGCTGGGCGTATCACACCGAAAAACTCGGCAAGCGTGTGCAGCTGGTGGGTGACGACCTGTTCGTGACGAATACCAGGATATTCAAGCAAGGCATTGATAAAGGCATTGCCAATTCGATCCTGATCAAGCTCAACCAGATTGGTACGCTGACTGAAACCCTGGATGCGATCCACATGGCGCATGTTTCAAATTACACCGCGGTGGTTTCACATCGCTCCGGCGAAACTGAAGACAGCACGATTGCCGATCTGTGTGTCGCCACCCAGACCGGACAGATCAAGACAGGTTCGTTGTCGCGTTCTGACCGTATCGCCAAGTACAACCAGTTGCTGCGCATTGAGGAAGCTCTGCGCGATGATGCACGCTATGCAGGCGCAGGTGCTTTCAAGCATCTTGGCTAATGCAGGCTCGGCTTCGCCATTGCGACATTCGTAGCAGAGCAGCCTTTGTGTGAAATTCATTGCAATCATCCTTCTGGTGCTGCTGCTGATGCTGCAATACAGAATCTGGCTGGGTGATGGCGGGCTGCCGCAGGTGCTCAAGCTGGACGGCGATATCGAACAGGTGCAGCAAAAAGTCGAACAATTGCAGGAACGCAACAAGGCGCTCGATGCTGAAGTGATCGACCTCAAAACCGGCCTGCAGGCCATCGAGGAGCGCGCACGCAGCGAGCTGGGCATGATGCACAAGGATGATGTCTACTACCAGGTGATCGAGCGCAAGGACGATGAGCATGGCCAGAATCCATCAACGCCCACAGAATGAAGCCATCGCATAAAATCTGGGCCGTAGTAGTCGCCGCCGGCATCGGCAAACGCATGAATGCGCCATTGCCCAAGCAATATCTCGAACTCAACGGCATACCCGTGCTGCAACATAGCCTGCAACGCCTGCTGGATAATCCGCACGTGACTGCGCTGGTGGTCGCCCTGCGCGAAGCTGATCCGCACTGGCCACAGATCAGGCTCGACACAAAAAAGCCGGTACTGATAGCCCCCGGCGGCGACGAGCGCAGTGATTCAGTGCTCAGCGCGCTTAACTGCCTGCAGCAGCAGGCGGAATTTGATCCCGCGCATGACTGGGTACTGGTACACGATGCAGTGCGACCGTGTGTGCGCCAGGCAGATATTGATCGGCTGATAAACACTATCGGTGACAGCGAAGCAGGCGGTTTACTCGCGCTGGGAGTGCGCGATACCATGAAACGTCAGAGCGCTGACGGCACGGTTGCACAAAATGTCGATCGTGAAGGATTGTGGCACGCGCTTACGCCGCAGTTGTTTCCCTGGCGTTTATTGCAGCGTGCATTAACACAGGCTGCGCAGAACAAACGCGCGATTACCGATGAGTCCTCTGCGATGGAAGCGGCAGGCTACGCGCCGCGGCTGGTTGAGGGCAGTGCAGACAATATCAAGATAACCCGGCCGGGCGATATTCGCCTGGCAGAACTTTATCTCGAAGAACAGCAGAAATCACAATGACAAAACCAGGTCCCGATCAAGACAAGGCTGCAAGCAAGCTCCCGTTCCGTATCGGTCATGGCGTGGATGTGCACCGTTTTGCGAATGACAGCGACGCCGGATCGCATATAACGCTCGGCGGTGTCAGCATTAGTCATAGCAAAAAACTGCTGGCACATTCCGATGGTGATGTGCTGATTCACGCCTTATGCGATGCCATGCTCGGCGCCATTGCTGCAGGTGATATTGGCCAGCATTTTCCCGATACCGATGCACAATACCGCGATATCGATAGCACGCAATTATTACAACGCGTTGATCGTATGGTCGCGGATGCGGGCTATAAAACAGGCAATATAGACATCAGCATCATCGCCCAGGCGCCAAAAATGTCCGCCTATATCAGCGCCATGCGCGAACGGATTGCACAGTTGTTGTGCGTTTCCATGAACCAAATCAACGTAAAAGCGACGACTACTGAGGGTCTGGGTTATGTTGGCAGGCAGGAAGGAATTGCGGTACATGCTGTCGTGATAGTTTACAAATTTTGAATATTGACTGGC
>JBATHJ010000516.1:0-4841 GCA_049666625.1 Gammaproteobacteria bacterium
CCGTGTAACAGCCGACCGAGTATGTCGGAACCGGTAATCACGCGTTTTTCGCCTGACCAGATAAGGATAAGATCATCTTCAATCACGTCATCTATTTCTGATTTCGGATACACCTTCAGTTGAGACAACACTTTACCGAGTAGCGTCGTCGCATCCCTGACAACTATCGGTCGGTGACAATAGCTATACGGATTAATTTTATCTTTACCAAACAAAGCGTCGCGTAAAAAACGGTTGGCATTCATCACCATGCAGGGCTGGTCATGTTCATCCGTAATAATCACCCACTTCTTGCCTGAGTGGTTGACCGTACGCAGGAATTGCGCATCGGCATCGCGTTCAAAATCCGGAAACAGCGGCAGGCCATTATTTGTCGACAGCGTGATAATGCTGTCTGGATCGATGTACTCCCCTTCCTGGGTGACGACGATATCATCCAGCGCGAGGAAGTTCATGGCACCGATGCCTTCAAGTCGACTTACGTCTGATTCATCAGCGTCGATATGTTTGCGAATCACGGTGTGCAGATCACGCTCCTTGAAATAACTGATGCCCTCTTTGCCCAGCCATTGATCCAGCACCAGCGCGCTGGGTTTAGCCACCGGGTATAGAATGAACTGGTAAACACGCAGCAATGGTGCCAGCAAGGAGCCCATGCGCATGGCATGACGCGAGAAATAAGCCTGCGGTGCAATTTCACCCGCAAAGGTAATCAGCACAGTTGAAAAAATGAAAGCTGTCAGCCCGGCCATCACCGAGTTTGATAACAGCGTGAGTAATACATTGATACCGACGTTGCCCCAGAGAATGGTCGTGAGTAAAAAATTTGCATCCTTGCGCAGCGCCAGGATTTTTACAGCAGCGGGGTTACCCGCAGTCGCCTCCACTTCAAGCCTTAACCGGCTAATTCCCAGCAGGGCCAGGTTCAAGCCGGAAAACATCGCCGACTGGCTGATGCACAACGCGATACCGGCCCATACAAAAACATTTACTGACACTGCTTCCACTATTTAAACCCCGATGTAGACACGCGCAATCACGTATACTTTATTCCGAAAGGAAAACCCCGAATATATAACCCCGAACAGAAAACTATCATAGCTGGTAACACACCTGATGGAACACTGGACTGAATACTCGCGTTTTTTCATTGCGCTGTTTGTCATTATCGACCCGTTTGCTGCCGTGCCGATTTTCCTGGTACTGACCAAAACGTATACCAGCAGAGAACAGGGCCGCATTGCCAACATCACCGCTGTCACCGTGCTGCTGGTACTGGTCGTGGCCGCAGTCACCGGCGAAAAACTGCTGGTAGGCATGGGCACCAGCCTGGCATCGTTCCGCGTCGGTGGCGGCATCGTACTGCTGCTGATGGCGCTGACCATGTTACGCGCGCAGACCGACACCATGCGCACCACGCCTGCAGAAGAAGCCGAAGCCGAAGACAGGAACGCTATCGCCGTGGTACCACTCGCCATACCGCTGCTGGCCGGGCCCGGTTCGATCAGCACTGTCATTATCCAGATGCATCGCTCATCCATGCCGTTTCACGGCCTGACGGTGATCCTCACCATCGCGCTGGTGTGCATCCTGCTCTGGCTGGTGTTACGCATGGCGACCTACATTGGCAAAAAACTCGGCCATATCGGGCTGAACATTATTAACCGCCTGTTCGGCCTGATCCTGGCGGCAATAGCAGTGGAAATTATGGCCAACGGGCTCAGGGAACTGTTCCCTGTGCTTACCGGCTAAAGCATTTATTCAGTGCGACGGGCAACGCAACCCGGCATTTCACACAGCGCACACACTACAAGAACTGCATCCGAATAAAATCCGCAGAACCCCAAACCTTACAGGTAAAGCGCGGCTGATATCTATTCTGCATCCAGCTCAACATTGTTTCGTTCTGCCACTACTTCGTCGGTCTCCGGCGCATTTGTCACGCGCACCCTGGTTTCAGGCGCGTGTACGCCTGCAACCGTGTATAACTCACCGAGATGGCGCATGGCCTTGACCATCTGGCGCACCATGCGTCGAATCCGGCTGTTTTGTTCGAGCACATTGATCATCAGCGGAATCGGTATGCGCAACTCGGCGCCGGCGAGCAGTAATGCTTCTTTGACATCATCATATGAATTCTGCACCTGCTGCAATTGTTCTTCACAGGCTGCAAACGAAAACGCATCTTCTTCCGGGTTTGCCAGTTTCATCAACGCAACGACATCAGCACGGTAGTGCGCCAGGCCTTGCATTAAGCTGGTATCCGTGATGGTTTCGAGTTCTGCCTGCGAACTGACTATCGCCACCGACTGCTCAGCACAGGCAAGCAGATGTTGTTCAGCACGAAGCACTTTCGCCAGCTGCTCGGCAACTTCTTCACTGAGCACGCCTTTTTCCAGCTGGGTAATAAATACCGCGACTGCCTGGGAAAGTTTTTGTGCAACCGCATAATCAACTGAAATACGTTTTACACCGACAAATTCAGTACTTAACGCCTCCAGTGCCATGCGTCTTGCTATCCCGGCAATGCGTGACAATTCCAGCGCAAGTGCATTCATCGCCAGCATTGGTGACACCGCGACTGTTTTGTCAAGATAGCGTGGCCGCGACTCAACTTCTTCCTGGGTAACAAAACGATTGTCGAGGAACCGCGCCAGGCGACTATTTACAGGTAGCATTAATAACACGCCAAGTACATTAAACGTGGTGTGAAACAAGGCCAGTGTCACCGCGGGAATATCTTCCAGCCCCAGCAGGTGGCCCGTGGTCTGCATGACCCAGAACAATAACGGCAAAATCATCAGTGCGACGACAGCCGTGCCCAGGTTGAAAACAATATGCGCAGCTGCAACGCGTTTTGCATTCGGGGTAGCACCGATCACGGCAAACGCCGCGGTGGTCGTGGTGCCGACATTCGCGCCGATTACCATCGCGGCAGCAGCATACAAACCGACTATGCCGCCGGTGGCCGCGGTCAGCGTAATCGCAATGGCGGCACTGGATGACTGGGTAACCACGGTCATAAAAAACCCGATACCCAGGTACATGAATATACCGGCAATACCCTCGACTCTGAAAGTCTGCAGATCAATCGCCGCTGCCAGACCTTCGAATGCATCCTTGAGCACATCGATACCGATAAAAAACAGGCCGAAACCTGCCAGCACCATGCCGATCGGCGCGCGTCTGCTGTCACCCCCGGTGAGACGCAACAACATGCCAATACCAATCATGGGCAGGGCAAAGATTTCCGCCTTGATCTTGAATCCGACCAGGGCCACCAGCCAGCCAGTCATGGTGGTGCCGATATTTGAACCATAGATGACCCCCAGTGCGTGATGCATGGGGATCAGACCCGCATTAACAAAACCGATGGTGGCGACCGTCACCGCACTGGATGATTGCACGATGGCAGTAATCGACAGGCCGGTGACAATCCCATGCAGTGGCGAGCGCGTCCACTTACCCAGTATTTTACGCAGGGTATGACCAGCGGCCTGCTTGAGTCCGTCGGTGATCATGCCCACTGCCAGCAGGAACAGACCCAGCCCGCCTGCCAGCATGCCAATGGTGATGAATGTCTGTTGAATCAATTTATTAAACCGTGAACTGCAGAGCTGTTATGCCCGCAATGTAAAAAACCATGCATTAAAGCTGCCCGATTGAAGCCAGTATTGAACGCCGAATGCCGAGCATAGCACGCAGATCGCGTGGCAAAATTGACTGACAGCATGCGCGCATTGAAATCATGGGTCGTTGCGAAGCATGATAATGTATTAATGCAGCATCGCCCTGGAATCAGAATGTCTGCCGCGCCGCGTCTTGCAAACTGACAAAACGGGGCGCTACGAATCTAACCAGAACGAGGCATGATATAGCGTGGATAAATTTATGCTGGAAGCAATTCGTGAGTCCGAAGCAGGATTGGCGGAAGGCGGAATACCCATCGGCTCGGTACTTGTACATCAGGGAATTATATTAGGCCGCGGCCACAATCGAAGAATACAGAAAGCCAGCAGCATCTTGCACGGCGAAATGGACGCGCTGGAAAACGCTGGCCGCCTGCCCGCATCGGTTTATAAAAACAGCACTTTGTACACTACCCTGTCGCCTTGCGCGATGTGTACTGGTGCAATCCTGCTGTATGGCATTGCCAAAGTCGTCATTGCCGACAACGTGAATTTCAAGGGCGAAGAAGCGTTATTAGAATCCCGTGGTGTCGAGTTAAAAATACTCAATGACACACGTTGCATCGACATGATGAAAAATTTTATTGAAAGCAACCCGGAACTCTGGCACGAAGACATTGGCTCGGGATGATCTTTGTTTATGTCCCGGTAACGTCAATTCATCCAGGTAATAAGATGCTGAAAATAAAAATCATGTATTATTTTCTCTGCTTTTGCACGGCTATACATTAGCGTTTCTGCGATTTAACAGGTGACGGGCTTTGTAAATAGATCAGCAGATCACCTGGCTGGTTTTTCGATAATGTCGCGTGCTTTTTTTTCGATTGCGCTGACAGTGTGGTTTTCATGACACATGATTTGCTGCTTTTCTGTTCGCGCCGCTGTCGCAGAAAACTCATTTCCACAGATTCAGCCCGGCCGAGATCAAACCCAGTATTGTCAAAATAATTATCGCCATTGACCAGTGCGAGAGCACGGATTCGCCATTGCCGATGATTTTTCGCCAGTCCACGTGAGTATAAATTCGCTTCAGCTTCACCCCCATGGCATCACGATAATATGGCAAACGCACCTTGGCCAGGTTGTTAATGTATGCGAACAACCGGCCCACGCCAAAGCCAAATTTAGCCAGCAAGACACCGCGTGTAACGC
>JBATHJ010000517.1:0-5396 GCA_049666625.1 Gammaproteobacteria bacterium
TTTTATGTCGATTTTTCAAATCGACATAATGCCCCGCGGAATACGCCAGGAACGCGCGCTCTTTATCATTGAGTTCGCGCGCGCGTCGCGCCGGGCTGCCCAGCCACAAATAACCGCCTTCGAGCACTTTGCCGGGTGAGACCAGGCTGCCCGCACCGACCATGGCACCCTGTTGCACCACGGCACCGTCGAGCACGACCGAGCCCATGCCAATCAGGCAGAGACTTTCTACCGTGCAGGCATGGATCACGGCGTTGTGGCCGATGGTGACATCGTCGCCGATCGACAGCGCGTTGCCGCCGGGGGCAAATTCACTGCCGTGGGTGACATGCAAAATACTGCCGTCCTGAATGTTGGTACGCGCACCGATTCGAATAGAGTGAATGTCGCCACGAATCGAACACATCGGCCACACCGAGCTGTCAGCGCCGATCACCACGTTGCCGGTAACTACTGCACTTTCGTCGATGAATGCGCTGTCGGCGATGTCGGGGACCCATTGTTCAAAGTTTCTGATTGTCATGCCCGCAATGTATCAAAAACCCGTGCAACATACACCTGCATTACACCGGGTGGCTGCGGTAAACTCAGCGGCTATGCATTTCAACGACGCAATTACCCGGATCAAGCAGCAAATGCTGCGGCTCGACCAATCCATCGACCGGCTGGCACAGCACCCTGCGCTGGACAAAATCGAGGACTTCGCCGGCCAGCTGCGCGCGCACAGCAAACAGGGCGTGCTCTGGCTGGCGACTATTGCCCGCCCGCTGACCCACAACGAAAAACTACACCAGTATGTTCGGCTGGTCCGGCTCGACAAACCGATCGGCATTCTGCTGCTGCTATGGCCGACCCTGATTGCGCTCTGGATTGCCGCCGCTGGCTGGCCGGATACCCGGGTGCTGGTGGTATTTGTGCTGGGCGTTATCCTGATGCGTTCCGCCGGCTGCGCAATCAACGACTACGCTGATCGTGACATCGACAAACTGGTTAAACGCACTCGAGATCGGCCACTGACCTCGGGGAAAATCACCGCAACAGAAACCCTGCTGGTATTCGCCGTGCTAAGCCTGTGCGCTTTTGGCCTGGTGCTGCTGATGAACACGCTCACCATCTGGATGTCTCTCGCCGGTATTGCGCTCGCCGTCAGTTATCCGTTCATGAAACGCTACCATTACCTGCCGCAGGTGCATCTCGGCGCTGCGTTTGGCTGGGCGGTACCCATGGCGTTTACCGCGCAGGCCAATGAAATTACGCCGCTGACCTGGCTGCTGTTTCTCGCGACCGTACTCTGGGCCACGGCCTATGACACCCTGTATGCCATGGTCGATCGCGACGACGATATCCGCATTGGTGTCAAATCAACCGCCATCCTGTTTGGGCCCGCAGACAGGTTGATTATCGGCATCATTCAGCTCATGCTATTGCTGGCCTTGCTCATGATCGGCGAACGCGCGGAACTCTCGGGGTTTTATTATGCCGGAGTGAGCGCCGCCACAGTGTTTGCGCTGTGGCAGCATTATTTAATACGAAACCGCGAACGCGACCAGTGCTTCAGGGCGTTCCTGAACAACAACTGGCTCGGCTTTGCGCTGTTCATGGGTGTATTTTGTGATTACCAGTTTGGAGAATTAATATGAAAACCAGCATACGTACTGTACTGATTATCTGCTTCGCATTTCACAGCCTGCTTGCGCAGGCATCAGACCTCGCCAGGGAAAAGCGCTGGGCCGACCAGGTGGTTGATTCCATTATCGATGGCGATGCCGTCTGGCTCAACGATGGCAAGCACAAGTTTCTTGGCATCTACACTGAAGCGGCAGATGATAAACAACGCGCAGCCATCATTATGCACGGCACCGGCATACATCCAAACTGGCAACAGGTAGTACAGCCACTGCGCGTCGGCCTGACGGAACACGGCTGGCATACGCTCGCCATCCAGATGCCGATACTCGACAACGAAGCCGATTACAAAGACTACGCACCCCTCTATGACGAAGTGACACCGCGCATTAACGCTGCCATCAAGGACCTGCATGACAAGGGCATTAAAAACATCGTACTGATTGGCCATAGCCAGGGTGCCGTGATGGGCGCCTACCATCTCAGCAAGCACAGTGATACCGCGAAGGCCTTTGTTGCCATCGGCATGCCGGGCAGTTTCGGTGAAGGCAAAATGAATGCCCTGCTTTCACTCAAAACTATCAGCGTGCCGGTGCTCGATCTTTATGGCAGTGAAGACCTTGAGAGCGTACTGATGTCAGATCGCGAACGCATGGCCGCCGCGAAAGCCGCAGGCAACAATAACTATTCGCAGAAAAAAATCGAAGCCGCAAACCACTTCTTCGACGACAAGAACGACGAGCTGCTTGAGAGCGTTTCCAGCTGGCTAGAAAAACTTAAATAGAAATCAAAATATAAGAATATTGCCACAGAGGGCACAGAGTACACAGATGTAAAAACTTAAAGGCGATAGTCCGCGAAAAACGCAAATGACGCAAAATAGTAATTAGGGATTTAAAAGATACAGGTTGTTGGTGTCAACCATGGTGTTCGTTTCTGCAGAGAATACTATTTAACAATATCTTTTATTCGCGTCCTTTGCGTTTATCGCGGACAATTTTCTATCTTTTAACCTCTGTGTACTCTGTGCCCTCTGTGGCAAAAGTTTTTTACTCACTTCAACTAAACAGCGCGCGCAATACTCCACACACTGACTGCTTTTACGCCCGCGCGTTTCAGTACGCGCGCCAGCTCGTTCACGGTTGAGCCAGTCGTCACTACATCATCAAGCAAGGCCACGTGATTATGTGCTACTGGCTTTACCAGTTCGAACGCGCCGCGAATATTTTTGCGCCGTTGTTTCGCATTCAGTCCAGTCTGTTGTTGGGTTTCTCGAATACGCACTACGCTATCGCTCGCCAGTGGAATACCGAGGCGCGGGGAAATTATTTTTGCCAGTTCGTGTGACTGGTTGAATCCGCGCTCGCGTAAGCGCGCAACGTGCAGCGGCACCGCAATGATGCAATCCGGTCTGGCGATGTGTGGCAGGCGCTCCAGCAACAAATCTGCAAGCAATCCTGAATACGATAATTTATCGTGAAATTTATAGCGTGTGATTAATTGCGCTGCCAGGTCCTGGTAGCGCAACAGGCTGAATGCTGCATCGAAGGCCGGCGGACTTTGCAGACATTGTCCGCATTTACCGCCCACCGCCGTACTCGTTTCCAGCGGCAACGCGCACTGGGAGCACGCATGCATGATAAACGGCAGTGCATTATAACAATGGCGACAAATATCGAGCCTGTTTATGCCCGGCCGCTGGCACAAGGTGCACCTGGGAGGGAACACCAGCCTGGAATAGTTTGACAGCAATCCTTGCATCGTTTCAATCCAGTTAATTTGTATCGTTATTTTTTGACTTTTTTGTTAGCAAGAAACGCTTCGAGCTGGTCAACCGGTAATGGCACGCTTATGTGATAACCCTGCAGGCTGTCACAACCAAGCCGTGTCAGGTGGTTGCGCACAACTTCATTCTCAACACCTTCAGCGACTACCACCAGGCCGAGGTTATGCGCCAGGTCGATAATTGATTTTACAATCACTTCATCATCCTTGTCCTGCTCCATATCGAGAATAAATGATTTATCAATCTTTAATTCATTGACTGGCATTTTTTTTAATCGTGACAGCGACGAATACCCGGTACCAAAGTCATCAATTGAGAGCCCTATCCCCAGGTTACGAATATACTCCAGCACTTCAAATATACGGTCCTGCTCTGACAGGAACAGGCTTTCAGTAATTTCAAACGTAAGGTATTTACCATTACCACTGTGATTCACTATTCGATCAAGATGCAGAGTGAACTCGGGATTTATCAGGTCCTGCACCGAAATGTTAATTGATATATTAATGTCATATCCAAGCTTTTTCCAGGCCACGGCCTGCGCAAGCGCAGTTTTAATTAACCAGTGCGTATAACGCTCGATTAATCCCGCCTGTTCCAGCTCATGAATAAACACATCCGGCGCCACTTCACCCAGCACCGAACTGTTCCAGCGACCGAGGGCTTCGACAGAGATAAATTGTCCGCTGCTTAGCTGCAATTGCGGCTGGTAGTGAAGCCTGAATTCTTCCTGTTCCAGCGCCTTGCGAATATCAGCAACCATGGTGAGCTGCTTCAATGATGATTTGTCTTCATCAAGGCTGTAGAGTGCCACGCCTTTTTTATGTTCTTTTGCAACATACATTGCAGAATCCGCATGGCGCAGAAGCTCACTAACATCGTGTCCATGTTGCGGATACATGGCGACGCCTATGCTGCCGCTGACCACCATCCTGGCGCCGTCGATCTGAAACGGCACTTCAAGTACTTCCAGTAACGCGCGGGCGCGCTGCAGGGTTTCTTCCGGCGCCTGCTGCAACACGATCACGAACTCATCACCGCCGAGCCGCGCCAGGGTTTCTTCCGGCTTGATGGATTCCTGCATACGCATCGCGATGCCTTTGAGCAAACGGTCGCCCTTGTCATGACCGAGCACTTCATTCACATTTTTAAATTTATCGAGATCTATTAGCAGCACGGCGACGTGAGCATCGTTGTCCCGGGCCTGCATGATGGCGCGTGTTAGCCTGTCTCGAAACAGCGAACGATTTGGTAATGAGGTCAGTGGATCATACAGCGCAAGGCGCTCGAGCTCCTTGTTACTCTCCATCAACTGCTTGTTTAACACCGACATCTGATGGCGATAATTATCCTTGAGATAGATCGACTCTTCCATTTTCTGCACCGCCATCGCGTTTTCGATGGCGACTGATACGATGCTGGCGAACATTTGCAACAGGTTGAAATCCCGCCGGGTAAATTCCTTGTCGCCGATTTTATTGACGCCGGAGATGCCACCGAGCAGACCACGTTTGCCACGCAGCGGCACCAGGATGACATTTCCGGCTTCTTTTTCCCAACGGGTGCGGTCTTCATCGCTGAGATCTTCAATCACGCCCCGCCACCAGGGCTTGTTGTGCCTGAACACCCAGCCACAGATGCCCATATTCAACGGCAGGCTTTCACCCACTATTTCTTCGACATTCGCACCCGAACCGGCGCGATAGGTGTAGGTATCGTTTTCAAAATTGATCACCGGGATCAGCAGGGTTTCGGCATTGACCAGTTCACGTGCGCGCTCGGCTGCGATCTTGAATACCTGGTCGAGATCCAGCTGGCTGCCGATCTCGTTGAATGTCAGCTGCAATAGCTCGATCTCAGCCTCACGATTGAGCAGGCTTTCCTTGATCTCGATTATCTGTGACAGATCTTTGTTTTGACTGGGCACGCGCTACCCTTGTTTTAAGAACATGGACAAATGTCTAGTAAGTGTAGTTGAGATAAA